>JBCKNC010000080.1:0-12562 GCA_038902915.1 Polaromonas sp. | reverse complement strand
CATGTGCTGGCATCGGTCGGTGCAGTTCTGAGCTCACCTGGAATGGTCTACAACCGATCCAAAACCAGCGACATGCAGTTTGCGTCGTTTACCGACACTGCGGGGGTCGAGCATTCCAACTCCTTCAATTTGTATGAATCGACCTACGAGGGGCATGAGGACGCCAGCGTCAGGCGCGGCGCTTGGAAATCGTTCGGCGACGGTTTGAAGGCCTACAACAACACGTACGCGGCCACGTTCGCGACCGAAATCAACAAAAACGTGGTGCTGGCGCGCCTGCGCAAGTACGGCACGACTGAGGAATTCTTACTTCAACCGCACAAGGTTCCGCTGGCGTTGTATTCCAATATCCTGCAGATCATTCTGCGCGAAGTGGCACCCCACATGCGGCGCTATGCTAGGCTTCGACGCCGCGTGCTCGGGTTGGACAAGCTGCTCTACTGCGACATCAAGGCGCCCTTGGACCCCGCGTTTAACCCAAGCATCGGGTATGACGAAGCCGGCGCGCTGATCCTCGACGCCTTGGCGGTCATGGGTCCTGGGTATTGCCAATTCGTACGCACCGCCTTGAACGAGCGCTGGGTAGACCGGGTGGACAACGTGGGGAAGTCCTCCGGTGCATTCTGTGCATCACCCTACGGCTCTCACCCCTACATTTTGATCACCTGGACCGATACCATGCGCAACGTGTTCACCCTAGCCCACGAATTGGGCCATGGCGGACACTTCAGTCTGGCCATGCAGCACCAGCGTCTGGTCAACACGCGACCGGCCATGCCGTTTGTGGAAGCGCCTTCCATCATGAACGAAATGCTGCTGGCACAGCACATTCTGACCAAGAACGACGACCCCCGCATGCGGCGCTCGGTGATCATGCAAGTGCTGGGCACCTACCACCACAATTTCGTCACCCATCTTCTGGAGGCCGAGTTGCAGCGTCAGGTTTATGCACTGGCGGAGACCGGAAAGTCGATTACCGCGTCCGTTCTCAACCAGTGCAAAGGGGAGATTTTGTCGACGTTTTGGGGCGACACCGTCGAGTTGGATGAGGCGGCCCGCATGACATGGATGCGCCAACCCCATTACTACATGGGGCTTTATCCCTATACCTACTCGGTCGGCCTGGTGGCTTCGACCGCGATGGCCCGCCAGGTACAGGAACAAGGTGAGCCTGCGGTTCAGCGCTGGCTGGAGGTTCTGAAAGCCGGCGGCACCTTGCGGCCCCTGGAACTAATGCAGGCAGCCGGCATCGATATGCGAACCCCCGAGCCGATTCACGACGCTGTCGCCTATGTGGGAACGCTAATCGATGAGCTTGAGCGCACTTTTGCCGATTAAGATGCGGCAAGGGCTGCGGTGCCCGTCCATCATGCGGCAGGCCGAAACGGCCAGAGCGTGATACGTCACTTGAGGCACAAACAGGTCGGCTTTAATTCGAGCCTGACCCCTTTCCCATTTGTAATATGGCACGATTTGCAACCTGATTGACTGCACGGGTAGGGCGGGTTTCCCTTAAGCTTGCGGTTTGGCATCGGTTTGACGTTATGGTGTGGCCTGCACCCTTGGCCATTCATTGACGAATGACGCGCCGCTTTGAAATGAGGAACCCGATGCCCGCTCTGGAGACAAAACTCAACGCCCGCTCTGCCGACTTCCAGGCCAATGCTGCCGCCATGCGTGCGCTGGTGGATGACCTGGCCGAGAAGGTCGCCAAATCAGCCGCAGGCGGTGGCGATACAGCGCGTGCCAAGCACACCGCGCGTGGCAAGCTGCTGCCGCGCGACCGGGTGCAAATGCTGCTCGACCCGGGCACGCCATTTCTGGAACTCTCACCGCTGGCCGGCTACGCGATGTACCCCGACCGTGACGGCACCGACAGCGCGCCGTGCGCGGGCATCATCACCGGCATTGGCCGCGTCAACGGCATCGACTGCATGGTGGTCTGCAACGACGCGACGGTCAAGGGCGGCACCTATTACCCGATGACGGTCAAAAAGCATTTGCGTGCGCAGGAGATCGCGCAGCAGAACAACCTGCCGTGTGTGTACCTGGTCGATTCGGGCGGTGCCAATCTGCCGAACCAGGACGAGGTTTTTCCCGACCGCGACCATTTCGGCCGCATCTTCTACAACCAGGCCAACATGAGTGCGCTTGGCATTTCGCAGATCGCCGTGGTGATGGGCAGTTGCACCGCAGGCGGCGCCTACGTGCCGGCCATGAGTGACGAGACCATCATCGTCAAGAACCAGGGCACCATCTTTCTCGGTGGCCCGCCGCTGGTCAAAGCTGCGATTGGCGAGATCGTTTCAGCCGAAGATCTGGGTGGTGGCGATGTGCACACGCGGCTGTCAGGCGTGGCCGACCACCTGGCGCAAAACGATGCACACGCACTGGCGCTGGCCCGCCAGGCCGTTGGCAGCCTGAACCGTAAAAAGAACGTGCAGCAGGTGCTGCGCACACCCGAGCCGCCGCTGCACAGCCCGCAAGAGCTGTACGGCGTGATCCCGGTTGACATGCGCAAGCCCTATGACGTGCATGAGGTCATCACCCGCATCGTCGATGGCAGCGAGTTTCACGAGTTCAAGGCGCGCTACGGCACCACACTGGTCTGCGGCTTTGCGCACATCGAAGGCATGCCGGTCGGCATCATCGCCAACAACGGGATTTTGTTTTCAGAAAGCGCACAAAAGGGCGCGCACTTCATCGAGCTGTGCTGCCAGCGCAAGGTAGCACTGATCTTTTTACAGAACATCACTGGCTTTATGGTCGGCCGCAAGTACGAAAGCGAAGGCATTGCCCGTCACGGTGCCAAGCTGGTCACGGCAGTGGCCACGGCTAGTGTTCCGAAGTTCACTGTCATCATTGGTGGCAGCTACGGCGCGGGCAACTACGGCATGTGCGGCCGGGCGTATTCGCCACGCTTCTTATGGATGTGGCCAAACGCGCGTATCTGCGTGATGGGCGGCGAGCAGGCATCAAGCGTGCTGGCCAGCGTCAAGCGCGACGGCATCGAGGCACGCGGCGGCAGTTGGAGCTTTGAGGAAGAGGCCGCCTTCAAGCAGCCGATACTGGACCAGTTTGCCTACCAGTCGCACCCCTACTATTCAAGCGCCCGCATCTGGGACGACGGTGTGATTGACCCGGCTGATACGCGGCGCGTGCTGGCGCTGGGTTTGTCGGCCACCTTGAATCAGCCGATTGGCGAGCCGAGGTTCGGCATCTTCCGCATGTAATTCCATGTTTACTTCAACACGATACGTCGTTGCCCTGCCTTGCCGTGCTACAGCACTGCCTGCGGCAGCGCGCCTAGTCTCGCATTGAATTAAACATGGAATATTGATCGTCGAATAAAGGTATTTATGGACAACATCTTCATCACCCACGAACACGAACTGCTGCGCGAGCAGATTGCACGCTTTATCGCTCGCGAGGTCGAGCCCTTTGCCGCCCAGTGGGAAGAAGACGGCTGCGTGCCACGCGACGTGCTGCGTCGCATGGGCAAGGCGGGTTTTTTTGGCCTGATGTATAGCAGCGAGCACGGCGGCAGTGAGGCCGATGCACTGACCAACCTGGTGTTTGCCGAGGCGCTGTCGCAATCGACCTTTGGCGGTTTCATCGTCACGGTGCTGGTGCACACCGACATGGCCAGCCCACATCTCTTTCACGCTGGCAACGCAGCGCAAAAAGCGCGCTATATGCCTGGAATCATTTCTGGCGAGACCATTACCGCCATCGGTATCAGTGAGGCTGGTGCGGGCTCTGACGTGGCGGGCATACGCACCACAGCTAAATTGGGAAAGGGAGGCGATGGCGAGGAATGGGTCATCAACGGCACCAAGATGTTCATCACCAACGGTGTACATGCCAATCTCTACTTTGTGGCGGCCAAGACCGGACCGGGCAAACGCGACATGTCGATGTTCATCGTCGAAAAAGGCACGCCAGGCTTCACCGTGGGCCGCGCGCTGAAAAAATCCGGTTGGCTGTCGTCCGACACCGCCGAGCTGATTTTTGACAACGTGCGCATACCGGCAGGCAATCTGTTGGGAGAAGAAAACAAGGGCTTTTATTCAGTCATGAAAAACTTCCAGACCGAGCGCATTGCACTGGCCGCGATGGCGGTAGGCCATTGCACCCGCGCACTTGAAATGACACTCGACTATGTGCGCCAGCGTCAGGCCTTTGGCGCAACCTTGTGGGACAAGCAGACCATTCGCCACCGCATCGCCATGCTGGATGCCAAGACCAGAGCCGCGCGCCAGTTCATGTACCACTGCGCCTGGGCCGTCACACAAAACCGCGACATCGTGCAAGAGGTGTCCATGCTCAAGGCGCTGACGGGCGAGCTGGTCAATGAGGTGCTGCTGACCTGCCAGCAGTTCCACGGCGGTATGGGCTTTATGCGCGAGACAGCGATTGAACGGCTATGGCGCGATGCGCGCGTGCTGGCTATAGGCGGCGGCGCTACAGAGGTGATGCTGGAAGAAGTGGCAAAGAGGTACTGATATGAGGCATTTGAATATCCACGTAACGGGCGCTGTCGCCAGCGTCACGCTCAACCGCCCCGATGTGCGCAATGCCTTTAACGATGAAGTCGTTCTTGAAGTCACGGCGGCATTCAAGGACTTGGGTGCGCGGGCAGACGTGCGCTGCATCGTGCTGGCCGCCAATGGAACGGCCTTTTGTGCAGGCGCAGACCTGAGATGGATGCGCAGCATGGCCGACTACACGCGCGAGCAGAACCTGGAAGACGCTGGCCGCCTAGCCGAAATGATGCGCACGGTTTATGAATGTCCCAAGCCAACGATTGCACGCATTCAGGGTGATGTGTATGCGGGCGGTACCGGGCTGGTGGCGGCCTGCGACATCGCTGTTTCGGTTGACACCGCGCACTATTGCCTGAGCGAGGTCAAGCTGGGTTTGCTGCCCTCAACCATCAGCCCGTATGTGATCCGCGCCATGGGTGCGCGTGCGGCGCAGCGTTATTTTTTGACGGCAGAGCGCTTCAGTGCGGCAGAGGCCTTGCGTATTGGTTTTGTGCATGAGGTGGTCACTGCTGATGCGCTTGATGCCAAGGTAGCAGAACTGGCACAGGCACTAGTCAAAGCTGGCCCGGCTGCGGTGAAGGCCTGCAAGAAGCTGGTGCAGGACGTGGCGGGCCATGACATTACGCCGGAGCTGGTGGCGATGACGGTCGCAAGCATTGCCGATGTGCGGGTGAGCCCCGAGGGGCGCGAGGGCCTGCAGTCATTCCTCAACAAGCGTAAACCTAACTGGATAATCTGATGCAGTCTCTTGATACCGCTCAACTCATTGCGCTTGCTGATTCGTAGGGTGGGCACTGCCCACGCTGGCTTCATGAATGGGGTCAAGTCGGGGATTGCGTGGGCAGTGCCCACCCTACAGGGACCTGAGTAATTACGAAAAGATGAACATGTTTAAAAAGATACTGATTGCAAATCGTGGCGAGATAGCGTGCCGCGTTGCTGCGACTGCAAAACGCATGGCCATCAAGACCGTCGCGGTTTATTCCGATGCCGATGCCAGCGCCAAGCATGTCGGCGTTTGTGATGAGGCCATCCACATTGGCGGCAGCGCACCCAAAGACAGCTATTTGCGCTGGGAGCGCATCATTGAAGCGGCCAGGGCCACGGGCGCGGAAGCGATTCACCCTGGTTATGGTTTTCTGAGCGAAAACGAAGAGTTTGCACGGGCCTGTGCCGATGCGGGCCTGGTGTTCATCGGCCCGCCACCATCAGCTATCAAGGCCATGGGCCTGAAAGCCGAGTCCAAGCAGCTGATGGAAAAAGCCGGTGTGCCGCTGGTGCCCGGTTACCACGGCAGTGACCAGAACCCCGCCTTGCTCCAGAGCGAAGCTGATCGCATTGGCTACCCGGTGCTCATCAAGGCCAGCGCGGGCGGCGGCGGTAAGGGCATGCGTGCGGTTGAAAAGTCCGAAGACTTTGCGGCCGCGCTACAGGCCTGCAAACGCGAAGCTAGCAGTAGTTTTGGCGACGATGCCATGCTGGTTGAAAAATATGCCCAGCGTCCGCGCCATATCGAGATACAGGTGTTTGGCGACACGCACGGCAATTACGTTTACCTGTTCGAGCGTGACTGCTCAGTGCAGCGCCGCCACCAGAAGGTGCTGGAAGAAGCACCTGCACCCGGCATGAGCGACGCGATGCGCAAGGAAATGGGCGAGGCTGCGGTGGCTGCTGCACGCGCCGTGAAGTACGTGGGCGCAGGTACGGTTGAATTTATCGTTGAGCAGCGTACCGACGGTTCGATGAAGTTCTACTTTATGGAGATGAACACGCGCCTGCAAGTGGAGCATCCGGTGACGGAAGCCATCACGGGTCTGGACCTGGTCGAATGGCAATTGCTGGTAGCCGCAGGCGGCAAGCTACCGCTGGCGCAAAGCCAGCTTGCTATCAACGGCCACGCGATTGAAGCGCGCATTTGTGCTGAAACGCCAGACAAAAACTTCTTGCCCGCAACCGGAACGCTACACGTTTACGACAAACCCGTCTGCACCAGTTTTGAACGTGGCGATGTGCGTGTCGATGATGGCGTGCGGCAGGGCGATGCTATTTCACCGTTTTACGATTCCATGGTGGCCAAGCTCATCGTGCACGGCAAAACGCGTGAAGAAGCGCTGGCCCGGTTGGACGAAGCGCTGGCGCAAACCCGCATCGTCGGCCTGAACACCAATGTGCAGTTCTTGCGTTACGTGGTGCGCAGCCCGTCGTTTGCCAATGTCAACCTAGACACGGCCCTGATTCCGCGCGAAAGTGCCGTGCTGTTCAACCAGGAGCCGGTGGGCCTGGCGATGGCGGCAGCTACAGCGGTAGCGCAAACCCTGCTGGACGAAAAAGCGCTGGAAGGCTATGACCCTTTTAGCCGCCGCGACGGCTGGCGTT
This sequence comes from Polaromonas sp., assembly GCA_038902915.1. Taxonomy (GTDB): domain Bacteria; phylum Pseudomonadota; class Gammaproteobacteria; order Burkholderiales; family Burkholderiaceae_C; genus Polaromonas. Next base: position 5,639 of record JBCKNC010000080.1, on the reverse strand, counting down.
CGCATGGTGTGAACGTCCGCCGCTTTGAGTTCGAATTTCACGGCGAGCCTGCCAAGGCCGAGCTGACCTATCTGCATGACGGAGCGCTGCATTTGAGCGTGGGCGACGCGTCTGGCCTGCTGGTGTTCGTCAAAACCGCGCAGGGCACGGATATGCAGTTTTCCGGCCAGCGCATCACCGCAACGGTGTACCACCAGGGTGAAGTGGCGCATGTGTTTGCGGCGGCGGGTGCCACGCAGATCACGGTGATTGACATGCTGGCACATGCTGGCCAAGGCCCGACCGAAGGCGGCCGCCTGACAGCACCCATGCCGGGCAAGGTGGTGTCGTTTGGCGTGAAGGCCGGCGACAAAGTAGCCAAGGGCCAGCCGCTGGCAGTGATGGAAGCCATGAAGATGGAGCACACGATTGCGGCACCTGCCGACGGTGTGGTTGAAGAGCTGTTGTACGCGCCCGGCGACCAGGTCACAGAAGGCGCGGAACTGTTGAAGATGGCCGTTTGACAAGCGCGGAGCGGGCGATGCGAATTGTTTTTTGTTGTACCGACACCAAGGTAGAGCCCTGGTTGGTGGGATTGCGTGCCGCGTTTCCGGCGGACAGCGTCGAGATCTGGGCGCCCGGGGCTGCTGCTGCCGACTACGCGGTGGTCTGGGCCCCACCGCCGCAGTTTCTGGACGAGCAGCCGCAGCTCAAGGCCTTGTTCAATATCGGAGCCGGCGTCGATGCACTGATGAAGCTGCGCCTGCCTCCTCATGCGGCCGTGGTGCGGCTCGACGACGCCGGCATGTCGGTGCAGATGGCCGAGTATGTTTGCCACGCGGTGATCCGGCATTTTCGCGAGTTCGACGGCTACGAGACCGACGTGTCGCAGGGCCAGTGGTCCTATCGCAAGCCGCGCCTGCGAACGGATTTTCCGGTCGGTGTCATGGGGCTGGGCGTGCTGGGGGAGCGTGTTACCCGGACGCTGGCGCAGTTCGACTTTCCGGTTCGGGGCTGGAGCCGGTCCACCAAGGAAATCCAGGGGGTGCAGTGTTTTTCAGGGCAGCCGGGCTTCCAAGATTTCCTGTCCGGTACGCGCATCCTCGTGTGCCTGCTGCCGCTCACGCCCGACACGCAGGACATCATGAACCGGCAAACGCTGTCGAGCTTGCTGCCCGGCGGCTACGTCATCAACGTGGCGCGGGGTGCGCATCTGGTTGACGAAGACCTGATCGCGCTGATCGACAGCGGTCATCTGGCCGGGGCGACACTGGATGTTTTTCGCGCGGAGCCGCTGCCGCCTGCGCATCCTTTCTGGCAGCACCCCAAAATCAATGTCACGCCGCACACTTCGGCCCGTACCCTGCGCGAAGAAAGCATTGCGCAGATTGCCGGGAAAATCCGGGCACTGCAAAATGGCGCAGCTATTGCCAGCCTCGCCGGTGTGGTTGATCCAAAAAATGGATACTGATCAAATGAACTTTCCCTCCAAAGTAAAAATCGTTGACGTCGGGCCGCGCGACGGTTTGCAGAACGAAAAAGGTGTTGTACCGGCTACGGTAAAAATCGAACTCGTGCACCGCCTGCAGGATGCAGGTCTTACCGAGATCGAGGTCACCAGTTTTGTGTCGCCAAAATGGGTGCCGCAAATGGCCGATGCACTTGAGGTGATGGCAGGCATCAGGCGTAAACCGGGCGTGCGCTATTCGGTGTTGACACCGAACATGAAGGGCTTTGAAGCGGCGGTAGCGTCGCGGCCAGACGAGATTGTGGTGTTCGCCGCTGCCAGTGAAGCCTTTAGCCAGCGCAATATTAACTGCTCGATTGAAGAAAGTATCGAGCGTTTTAGGCTGGTGGTCGAAGCGGCTAAGGCAAAAAATATTTATGTGCGCGGGGCTATTTCGTGCGCGGTTGGCTGCCCTTATGAGGGCGAGATCGCGCCAGCGCGGGTCGAGAGGGTGGCGCGGTTGATGAAAGGTATTGGCGTGCAGCACATGGGTGTTGCTGACACGATTGGTGTGGGCACACCCCTTAAAGTACAGCGTGCGTTAGAGGCAACGCTTAAGCACTACGACATCAACGATATATCAGGCCATTTTCACGACACCTATGGCCAAGCGCTTGGCAACACGCTGGCCAGTTTGCAAATGGGGGTGTGGCAGTATGACACCTCCTCTGCCGGCCTGGGCGGCTGCCCGTTTGCCAAGGGCGCAACCGGCAATGTAGCGACGGAAGACGTGGTCTACATGCTGCACGGCATGGGCATTGACACCGGGATTGATCTCGATAAGCTGATCGATGCGGGCAAGTTCATCAGCGACTTTCTGGAGCGCAAGCCGAACTCGCGTGCTGCAACGGCTTTGTTGAACAAGAGGATGAACTGATGCGAGCCTCGGAACTGCTTGCCTCATCTGCAGGAGGTTATTGGGGTCAGACGCCAATTTCATTGCGGTGCGTTGGAGTTTTTGGGGTCAGAGCCCAAATTCCCCGAGCCTACGGCTCGCCCGAAGGGCGCGGTGCGATGCACCGCAGCGAAATTGGTGTCTGACCCCAATAACTCAGCCGGAGGCACGATGAATTTGGACTCTGACCCCAATAACCTCCTCCAGCGTGCCATCGCGCTTGTGAAAATGCGCGCTCCAAGCGTTACCGTTACCGAGCAGGCTGAGGTTCAGTCCCCCTGCAATTCAGTTTGCCGCATGAGCGACCACTCGGGTTTGTGTATAGGCTGCTTCCGTACGAGCGATGAAATTGCCGGCTGGAGCAGTGCAGGTGATGGCGGCAAGCGCGGTATCTGGAAACTGATTGAGCAGCGCATGGCAGGGCTTCAAGCACTGTCATGACACCGCATCCTCCTGCCGCGGCGGCCATGATGAAGCACATCACCTTCTACCTCGACTTCATCTCGCCCTATGCCTACTTGGCGTTTGAGCATCTGCCCGAGGTCTTGCAGGGTTTGAGCTACAGCGTCAGCTACAGACCCGTGCTGTTGGCCGCCATGCTCAAGCACCATGGGCAACTTGGCCCTGCCGAGATCGCGCCCAAACGTGACTGGACTTACCGCCAGGTGCTGTGGCTGGCCCACAGCCAAGGCATCGCGCTGCAAATGCCAGCCGCCCATCCATTTAATCCGCTGGCCTTGCTGCGCCTGGCCACAGCGTGTTCAACGTCACTTGAGACTGGCACACCCAACCGCTATGTGTGCGAAACCATTTTTCGCCACGTCTGGCAAGGTGGGGCAGATGCGGCTGACGCACAGCGGCTTGAAGCACTTGCGCAGCAGCTAGCTCCGCAAAATCATGTGCCAGCTGATGCAGCGAAAGTCCTGCTCAAGAACAACACCGATGAAGCGATTTCAAAAGGTGTTTTTGGTGTTCCAACGTTTGAAGTTGACGGCAAAATTTTCTGGGGCCTTGATGCCTTGCCCATGCTGCGTGATTACCTCGCTGGCGATGCGTGGTTTGCTGGCGACAATTGGCGTTAGGTAATTACAACGTATACACTACGTCATTACCTAATTAAAAGAGGTCGCGCCATGTCTAAGGAAGCAGTTTTCACGATGAAGCTTGAGCCCGAGCTGCGCGCCGAATTTATGGCCGAAGCTGAGGCAGCACACCGGCCCGCGTCTCAGGTGCTTCGCGAGCTGATGCGCGAATTTGTGCAGCGACAACGCAACACAAGGGAGTATGACGATTTCCTGCGCGGCAAGGTCGAGGCGGGCCGAGTTTCAATGCGTGCCGGTGTAGGTCGGTCGAATGAGGATGTTGAGTCCGAGTTCGCCGCACGCCGGACCGCCGTGGCGGCTCAACCGTGAGGGTGATTTGGACACCAGAAGCACAACAGGATCGAGCTGATGTGTGGGACTACATCGCAGCCGATAACCCACGCGCCGCAGCTCGTATGGATGAACTTTTCAGCGATGCCGCCGCAAGGCTCGCCGACCATCCAAAGCTAGGTCGGCATGGCAAGATTGAGGGCACCCGCGAGCTAATTCCAATTCGCATTAGAAAGGAGAACAAGGCGCGAAGCTGCTGACAGTGCTGTAGCACGGCAAAGCGAAGCAACGCAGTTATCGTTTTTAATGCGGATTGGAATAATCCCCCATGAAAGCTATCGCCTAGTGTACGAAATCAGCGGGGAAACCGTGTGGATGCTGGCCCTAGTTCATACCGCCCGACAGTGGCCACCGGCACGAAAATAAAGGGTTTTTCCGGCGTGGTTCAAAAAGTAACGTTTTCGGAATAACACGGACAATGTGAATTTTGGATAGTTTGCCTATGACTCAACCGATGGCCACCCGAAAAAGTGTTACCCGATTTTTAGCCACGCCCTTTTTGTGAAAACAACGATGTCAAGACCTGAACCCTTGCGTTTGCGGCTATACGATTGTGAAGAACTCCTCGATGGCGCTTACGACTTCGCGGGGGCGAGTGATGGTCGGAACGTGACCGGCGCCTTCGATAATGACAAGTTTGCTCGTTGGGAGTAACTGTGCCAGGTTCTGCGAGCTTGCTACGGGAGTGATGACGTCACGGCTGCCGTGGATCAGAAGCGTGGGTATTTGAATCTGGCTGACGCGATGCTCCAGCTGCACCGGTTCCAAGCACTCCATCAACTGCACCGCGGAAGGGCCATCGGAGCGCATCACGATTTGCTTTCCCCAGCGACGCTCGGCTGCGCAATTCTCTTCTGGCGTACACGCGTTGACGAACATTTCCATGGTTGCTGCGAAGTTGGACTTGCAGCCCTCAATGAATCGCGAGGCTCCCGGGCTCTTGCCACCTTGATAGCGCCCGCCCACTAGAACAAGACCATTGAACCGCTTCGGCTGACGCAGCGCGGCTTCGAGTACAACGAACGCACCTGACGACTCACCGGCCAGCACACAGGAATTGATCTCAAGCGCGTCAAGGACGCGGAAGAGGTCGTTCACCAACAACTCAAATGTTATGGTCTCCGCGCGATTCACCGTTGCGCCGGTGCCGCGATGGTCGTAAGTGACAGTGCGCCAACTGCGGCTCAGTTCCTCGAAAGGCTGTTGCCACAATTCTCCGCTACCCACCCAGCCGCCATGCGCAACGATCGTTCGCGGGCCACTGCCAAATGCGGTGACGAACAAGTCTGCATCATGTGAGTTCAGAAACATGTGCGTATCCCTTCGTATGAAAAGAGGGGTGAATTGAGATCAATACTGGCGACCGTGCGTGGTGAGGTGTGTCAGTAAATCCCGCCGCTTCATACGGCTATCGATAGCTCTTCAAAATTATTACCGGCGGCTTCCAGCGCGTCTGCGCGGTTTAATTCGATTGCCTCGGCTAAAGTTTCGCGGAGAGATTTTAATAACTTATCACGCGAAGATTCTTGGCAATTTACGCCGGGGATTTCTTCAATCCAGCCAATCCACCAATCGGCATCTTGTTTAATGACGGCAGTGTAGTTTGAGTTCATGACCATATCTCCTTGATCGTCATCGTAGCAAAAAGACGCTGATTGTTAGGCCAGTGTTGGAATGTTAGAACTGACCCCGTTGTTGGTCCTTGTGCCTAGGTGTCAGACTTTTGTTAGACGTGAGAACCAAGCACTCTGGGTTCGCCGTTGCCCAACGAATATACAAGTCATCATTGTCAAACGTGACAGGCTCACTGTCGTCTGTCTGCTTT
>JBCKNC010000079.1:0-12696 GCA_038902915.1 Polaromonas sp. | reverse complement strand
AATCGGGTGCGTAGCGCTGTCACCCAAAAGGTGAGCGCGGTCGTGGCCCCAAAAGTCAGCGCCCATGCGGCCTTGCCAGCGGATGCAAGCGGTCAACTGCGGTTTCTAGGTTTAAGCCATTCGCGGTAAATTCAATAGCTTCAGCAGCGCTGCCGGGGATTCGATGGTGGCATCGGCCTTCCAGCCTGCGGTATCGACCGCTGTACCAAGGTAACCATAGGCTGCGGCGACAGTGGGCATACCGGCGGCACGGCCTGCGACGATGTCGCGTTCGTCGTCGCCAACATACACGCATCGCGCAGGCGCGACATCGAGTTGGCGTGCGGCTTCAAGCAAGGGGGCGGGATGAGGTTTTGAATGTGGCGTGGTGTCGCCACTGACGATGGATTGTGCGGTGTTGAACAAGGGCATGGCCTTGGTCAGCGGCAAGGTAAAGCGGGCGGACTTGTTGGTCACCACGCCCCATTTGAGGCCTGCTTTACTGAGATGTTGTATCAGCTCTGTAATGCCATCAAAGGCAAAGGTGCGCTCGGTCAAGCAAGCCTCGTAATTGACACAAAATTCTTCTTTGAGAGCCTCGAAATCCGCGTCTTTAGGCGTGAGGCCAAAAGCGATGCCAATCATGCCTCGCGCCCCCGCACCCGCCATGGGCCGATAGTGCGCAAGCGGCAGTGACGTGAGACCGCGATCAGTACGCATTTTGTCGGCTGCTGCTCCCAGGTCGGGTGCGCTGTCTATCAGGGTGCCGTCTAGGTCGAACAGCACGGCATCTATGTTGGCGAACATCCGGATTTCAGCCTTGACTCTTGAGGGTCGCAAACATGTAGTTGACGCTGGTGTCTGCATCAAGCCAGTAGTGCCGAGTCAAGGGGTTGTATTGCAGGCCCCTGGTTTGTTGCAAGGCTAGCCCGGTTGCGCGGCAATAGCCAGCCAGTTCGCTGGGTTTGATGAACTTGGCGTATTCGTGTGTGCCACGCGGCAGCAGGTTCAAAACGTATTCAGCCCCAACAATGGCAAACATGAAGGCCTTGGCGTTGCGGTTGATGGTGGAAAAAAAGACCTGTCCACCGGGTTTGACCAGTGCTGCACAGGCTTTGACGATGGACGACGGATCGGGGACGTGCTCCAGCATTTCCATGCAGGTCACCACATCAAAGCTGGCGGGCTGCTCCAGCGCGAGGGTTTCAGCGCTGATTTCCTGGTATCGCACGCCTTCAGTCTGGGCTTCGAGCGCGTGAAGTTGTGCTACTTTCAAGGCCTTGGTAGCTAGGTCAATCCCCAGCACGTCGGCACCTTTGCGCGCCATCGCATCGGCCAATATACCGCCGCCGCAACCCACATCCAGCACGCGTTTGCCGTGTAGAGGCAGCAGATTTTCAATCCAGGCCAGGCGTAGCGGATTGATCTGATGCAAAGGCCGGAACTCACTCTCCAAATCCCACCAGCGATGGGCTAGGTCAGAGAATTTGGCCAGCTCGGCGGGGTCGAAATTGGTAGTGGTGGACATTGTTCGATTATCGCCCGGGCATAAAAAAACCGCGCCTTAGCGCGGTTTTTTGAAGTAGTCCGGAAGGATTACTTGTTGGTGCGTGTACCAACGACTTCGATTTCAACGCGGCGGTTTTTAGCTTGACCTTCTTTGGTCTTGTTATCAGCAACTGGCTGTTTCTCGCCTTTGCCTTCGGTGTAAACACGGTTTTTCTCGATGCCTTTGGACACCAGGTATGCCTTCACAGCTTCTGCGCGGCGTACCGACAACTTCTGGTTGCCGGCATCGCTACCGACGGCGTCGGTGTGACCGACAGCAATGATGACTTCCAGGTTGATGCCCTTGACCTTGCCGACCAGGTCATCCAGCTTGGCTTTGCCTTCTGGCTTGAGCACCGACTTGTCGAAGTCGAAGAAAGCGTCAGCAGCGTAGGTGACTTTGGTCGCTGCGGGAGGAGCCACCACTGCAGGCGCAGCAGGTTTCGCAGCAGGTTTCGCAGCAGGTGCAGCAGCAGGTGCAGGTGCAGCAGCAGGCTTAGCAGGAGCCGGAGCCGGTTTCGCAGCAGGCGCAGCAGCAGGTTTAGGTACGATGGCACCGTCACAGCCTGGAGCGGCGGTAGCCGGGGTCCAGTTGGCATCGCGCCAGCATAGTTCGTTTGTGCCGTTTTTCCACTGCAGGTCGTTGGAACCGTTTTTCCAGTTGTCGTTAGTTTGTGCACCAGCGGCGGTAGCAAGCGCTGCGAAAGCAAACAACATTGCCACTTTGTTGAGTTTCTTCATGGTTTTCCTCTAGAGAAAAGCCGCAGACTGGCTGCGATTAATAAGTTATACGCCCTGAATGACCATCACTCAGGGCGTTACAACCATTGTGCCACAGCCGTTTGAAGGCACAAGCCCACAATCGCGCTCGTCTTACACAGACATTAGAATCTTTAGCGTTTGTTGCTACTCCGCCACAATCGGGACACCTTAAAGGGCACTTCTATAAATTCAGATTTTCGGGCGAATTGCCGCGTTGCGCGATGCTCGCAATCCTCATGTACCTGAAGTACATTGCGGTTGCTGCGCGACCCTCGCATAAGCCCAAAGGGCGATGCGACACGCGCCTTGCACATCATCCCGAAAATCTGAATTTCTAGAAGCGCCCTAAACTCAGGCCTTAAAATCAGCGACCTGCCCAGAGCAGACCGCGACAAATTTCACCCAGGCCTCTCATGACCCAGTTTGCAAAAGAAATCCTGCCCATCAGTCTAGAAGAGGAAATGCGCCGGAGCTACCTTGATTACGCGATGAGCGTGATTGTCGGTCGGGCCCTACCCGATGCCAGAGACGGACTTAAACCAGTTCACAGACGCGTGCTGTTTGCCATGCATGTACTGAACAACGACTGGAATCGCCCCTACAAAAAATCGGCCCGTATTGTGGGCGACGTGATTGGCAAATATCACCCGCATGGTGATAGCGCGGTCTACGAAACGATCGTCCGCATGGCGCAAGATTTTTCGCTTCGCCACATGCTCGTTGACGGCCAGGGAAACTTCGGTTCCGTCGACGGTGACAACGCGGCAGCCATGCGTTACACCGAAATCCGGATGTCCAAGATTGCACACGAACTGCTTGCTGATCTGGACAAGGAAACTGTGGATTTTGGCCCCAACTACGACGCTAGCGAGAATGAACCGCTGGTCATGCCGGCCAGATTCCCGAACCTGCTGGTCAATGGTTCGTCGGGGATTGCCGTCGGCATGGCGACCAACATTCCGCCACACAACCTGAATGAATCCGTTGATGCCTGCCTGCATCTTCTTAAAAATCCCGAGGCATCCATCGATGAGCTGATGGAAATCATTCCGGCACCAGACTTTCCAACAGCTGGCATTATTTACGGTATCAACGGAGTCAAGGACGGCTATCGAACCGGACGCGGCAAGGTGGTGATGCGTGCCAGGTGCCATTTTGAAGACATCGACAAAGGCCAGCGCCAGTCCATCATCGTTGACGAGCTCCCCTACCAGGTCAATAAAAAGACGCTTCAGGAGCGTATGGCCGAGTTGGTGCACGAAAAGAAAATTGAAGGCATCAGCCACATCCAGGACGAAAGCGACAAGTCCGGCATGCGGCTGGTGATTGAACTCAAGCGCGGGGAAGTGCCAGAGGTGGTGCTGAACAACCTGTACAAGCAGACCCAGTTGCAGGACACCTTCGGCATCAACATGGTGGCACTGATTAATGGCCAACCCAAGCTGTGCAACCTGAAGGATTTGATTCAGGTCTTTTTGTCGCACCGTCGGGAAGTTGTCACGCGGCGCACCGTGTTCACACTGCGCAAGGCGCGTGAACGTGGTCATGTACTGGAAGGCCTTGCCGTTGCACTGGCCAACATTGATGAGTTCATCGTCATCATCCGCAACGCCCCCACGCCGCCCGTGGCAAAAGCCGAGCTGATGACAAGGTCTTGGGACAGCCAACTGGTTCGGGAAATGCTGACTCGCGCCCGGGCCGACGGTGGCGTGGTCAACGCCGATGACTACCGACCAGACGGGCTTGCAAAGCTCTACGGCATGGGCAGTGATGGCCTGTATCGGTTGTCAGACACCCAGGCGCAAGAAATTCTGCAAATGCGCCTGGCCCGCCTGACCGGCCTTGAGCAAGACAAAATTGTGGCTGAATACAAAGAAGTCATGGCAGAAATTGACGACCTGCTTGATATTCTGGTCCGGCCAGAGCGTGTGTCTGTCATCATCGGCGAAGAGCTTTCAGCCATCCGCCAGGAATTTGGCCAAACCAAACTGGGTGCTCGCCGCAGCCAGATCGAACACAGCTCGTTTGACCTGAGCACCGAAGACCTGATTACCCCGACCGACATGGTGGTGACGCTGTCGCACACTGGCTATATCAAGAGCCAGCCGCTGTCGGAATACCGCGCGCAAAAACGCGGTGGGCGCGGCAAGCAGGCCACAGCCACCAAAGAAGACGACTGGGTTGACCAGCTCTTCATCGCCAACACGCACGACTACATCCTGTGCTTTTCCAACCGTGGACGGCTGTACTGGCTCAAGGTATGGGAAGTACCGGCGGGCTCGCGCGGCTCGCGCGGCAGGCCCATTGTCAACATGTTCCCCTTGCAAGAGGGTGAAAAAATCAACGTTGTATTGGCGCTTACCGGTGAAAAGCGCAGCTTCCCGGCAAACCAGTATGTGTTCATGGCGACATCCATGGGCACGGTGAAAAAGACGGCGCTGGATGAATTCAACAATCCACGCAAAGGCGGCATCATCGCCGTCAATCTCGACGATGGCGACTACCTGATTGGCGCTGCGCTCACCGATGGCAAACACGATGTCATGCTGTTCAGCGACGGCGGCAAGGCGGTACGCTTTGATGAGGAAGACGTTCGCCCGCTAGGCCGCAATGCAAGGGGCGTACGCGGCATGTCGCTGGAAGCCGGGCAAAGCGTTATCGCCATGCTGGTAGCGGAAGACGAACAGCAAAGTGTGCTGACCGCCACCCAAAACGGCTATGGCAAACGCACTTCCATCACGGAGTACACACGCCATGGCCGCGGCACCAAGGGCATGATCGCCATTCAGCAAAGCGAGCGCAACGGCAAGGTTGTTGCTGCGACGCTGGTTCATACTGACGATGAAATCATGCTGATCACCGACACGGGTGTGCTGGTGCGCACCCGTGTGAGCGAAATCCGCGAGATGGGCAGGGCTACACAAGGCGTAACACTCATCGGACTTGACGAAGGCTCACAATTGAGCGGCCTGCAGCGCATCGTTGAAAACGACGCTGCGCTCGACGAGAGCAACCCTGACAACAAAAACGGTAACCCCGATGCTGACGCTGGAAAAAGCGATCAGCCCTCCGAATCACCCACCCAAAACCCGGAAAGCAAGGAATGAAAAAACTATTGGCCGCCATGGCTACCGTGGCTACCATGACTATTGCAAGCCTTGCATTTTCAACTGCAAGCTTGGCACAAAGTGCTGATCCGAAGCTGGATTGGGCCACCAGGGTGGTTGCGCTTCAGCAAGGCCCTGAGCTCCAGCGACTGGTGGGGCAGCTTGCCGACAGCGCAACGCAGGAAATACTGCAAAACTGGGCACCAAAGCTTCAAAACAACGTTCCGCAGGCCCGCCAGGAGCAGGCACGCGAACAGCTTAATGCAGCGCTGAAGGCCTATTACGACGATGTCTCAAAAATCATCAGCAGCAGGGTCATCCAGGTCAGCAGTGGGGCACTGATTCCTGCCTACATGGAGCGCTTCAGCCTTGATGAGCTCAAACAAATTGCCTCGTTTTTTGAGTCGCCCGTGATTAAGAAATACCAGGCCGCCGCACCAGAACTTGGAAATGTTTTTGTCAAAGAGCTGATCGACGCGACGCGCAATGACGTGACGGCCAGGGTCAGGGAGTTTGACGACGTAGCAAGCAAAATTATCGGAACAACATCGGCACCCGGTGCAGCACCCTCCGCATCAGCTTCGCCGGACAAAGGCAAGCCTGCAGCCAAGAAATGACCTCGAACCTCGCCGACCTGCGCATTCAGATTGATGCCATAGATCAGGAATTGCTGACCCTGCTGAATCGCCGTGCGCGTGTTGCCGAACAGGTTGGAGAAGTCAAAAAACGTGAAGGCTCAGCGTTTTTCAGGCCCGACCGCGTTGCCAAAGTCATAGAGAAAATACAGCACGCCAATACCGGACCACTCAAAAGCGAGCACGTGGCAGCCGTGTGGCGCGAAATCATGTCGGCCTGCCTGGCTCTTGAAGCGCCAGTACGCGTCGCCTATCTGGGTCCTGCCGGCACCTTCAGCGAACAGGCGGCATTGCAGTTTTTTGGAGCCAGTATTGAGCAGGTTCCGTGTGCCAGTTTTGATGAGGTGTTTCGCGCAACGGCTTCTGGCAGCGCACATTACGGCGTCGTACCGGTTGAAAACTCCACCGAAGGTGTTGTCTCCCGATCACTGGATCTGTTCCTGACATCGCCTTTGCACATCGTTGGCGAACTCAGCTTGATGGTCAGGCACAACCTGCTGCGCCTGTCAGACTCTATGGATGGTATTGAATCGGTTTACGCCCATCCGCAGGCGCTGGCGCAGTGCCAGGGCTGGCTGACCAGCCATCTGCCGAATGCCACGCGGCACGCGGCATCCAGCAATGCAGAAGGAGCGCGGCTGGCTTCCACAAATCCGGCCTGGGCAGCTATAGCCAGCGAGCGTGCCGGCACACAATTTGGCCTGCATACGGTCGCACCTGGCATTCAGGATGAAGCCTTTAATCGCACACGCTTTGTGGTGGTATGCCTGCCGCAAACCCTGCCACCACCGCCCCCATCCGGCAATGACTGCGTCAGCTTGGTGGTGTCGGTCGCCAACCGGCCCGGTGCCGTACACGACATTCTGGCGCCGCTCAAGGAGCATGGTGTTTCGATGACGCGCTTCGAGTCACGCCCGGCCCGCTCCGGCCAGTGGGAATATTATTTTTACATTGATTTGCAGGGCCATCCGTCACAACCTCACGTCAGTGCTGCCTTGGCAGAGCTACAGCAGCTCTGCGCTTTTTACAAGGTGCTGGGGATCTACCCCATCAGTGAATGAACGTAACTACTCAGGTCCCTGTAGGGTGGGCATCGCCCACGCAATCCACGACTTGGCCCCATTCATGAAGCCGGCGTGGGCAGTGCCCACCCTACGAATCAGCAAGACCTGAGTAGTTACGAATGAACAGCAAACACAGGATATGAGAGCGCGCATGTATTTCCAGCAACCGGTTTCTTTTCATGTTTGAACAATTGGGTCTTATCGGTTGCGGGCTGATGGGCGGCTCATTTGCGCTCGCGCTCAAGCGCGCGGGTCTGGTCAAACGCGTCGTGGGCTACAGTAAATCGCCGTCCACCACCGAACGCGCACGCCTGATGGGCGTGATTGATGTGGAGGCACCGTCAGCGTTGTTGGCCGTATCTGGTGCAGACATTGTGCTGCTGGCAGTACCTGTGTCCGCAACCGAAGCTACCTTCAAGGCCATCCGCCACCTCATCACGCCCAATACCCTGCTAATGGACGTTGGCTCGACCAAGCGTGACGTGGTCGATGCAGCGCGCCGCGTGCTGCGCGATCATGTGGGCTGTTTTGTGCCAGCCCACCCCATCACCGGCAAAGAGGTCTCTGGCGTTGAACATGCGGATGCCGATTTGTACAGAGGCAAGCAGGTCATCCTCACCCCCATTGAATGCACCTTCACCGTGCAGTTGCAAAAAGCAGTCGATGTCTGGACAGCCCTTGGCTGCGATGTCATCAAAATGTCGCCGCAGTCCCACGATGCGGCCTATGCAGCGGTAAGCCACTTGCCGCACCTGATTGCTTTCGCACTGATGAATGGCATCGGTGGCCAGTCTCGCGGGAAGCAATACCTCTCGCTGGCAGGCCCAGGGTTTCGGGATTTCAGCCGGATTGCCGCGAGTGATCCAAAAATGTGGCGCGATGTGCTGATTGCCAATCGGGAAGAGTTGCTCGACCAGTCAAAAATATTCCAGCAAGCCCTGCAGTCGCTGGAAAAGCTGATTGCCAGCGGCGACGGCGATGCGCTTGAAAACCTGATCAAGCAGGCCAGCGAAACCCGTGCCAACTGGCGCATTGCCACCCCCAAACCGAAAAGTTAAGTCGCCGCCATGTTCGACGTTGCGTATCTGGACATCCCGCCATTGGCCACAGCGGGCGGCAAAGTCCTTCTGCCGGGCTCCAAAAGCATTTCCAATCGCGTCTTGTTGCTGGCAGCTTTAAGCCACGGCAAAACCACGCTCCATGACCTGCTGGCATCTGATGACACCGCCGTCATGCTAGAGGCGCTTGAGCAGTTGGGCTGCAGCATTGAAAAAGGCGCTGACTGCGTCACCATTGGCGGTCTGGGTGGGCAAATGGTCAACACCAAAGCTGCGCTTTTCATGGGCAATGCAGGCACCGCCATGCGGCCCCTGACAGCCGCATTGGCGCTGCTGGCGCTATCGGGCGGTGAAGGCGGTAAAGGTGGTGAGTTTGAACTGTCTGGCGTGGCGCGTATGCATGAGCGCCCGATTGGTGATCTGGTGGATGCCTTGCGGCAGCTAGGCTGCGGCATTGACTACCTTGGCAACGAAGGTTTCCCGCCGCTTCGCCTCTACGCTGGTCACGTCAAGCTCGACGCACCCATCAAGGTTCGTGGTGATGTGTCAAGCCAGTTTTTAACTGCCCTGCTGATGGCGCTGCCACTGCTTGCAAAAAGCGACATCTGCATCGAAGTTGTAGGCGAGCTGATCTCCAAACCCTATATCGAAATCACGCTCAACCTGCTCAGGCGTTTTGGCATTGATGTCCAGCGTCCCCTTGGCGCAGATAACTGGCAGAAATTTGTCATTCCGGCAGGCAGCCAGTACCAGTCGCCTGGCAGCATTCACGTAGAAGCCGATGCCTCGTCTGCCAGCTATTTCATAGCGCTTGGCGCAATTGCTGCGGGCTCCGCTGACTCCTTGGCTCAGGCTGAGATTGAAATCCTGGGCGTAGGCTCAAACTCGATTCAAGGCGACATACGCTTTGTTGAAGCGGCTCGCATGATGGGTGCGCAGATAAGCACCAGCCACAGCAGCTTGCGAATTACCCGGGGTGCATGGCCGCTCAAGGCGATTGATCTGGACTGTAACCACATCCCGGACGCAGCCATGACACTCGCCGTGATGGCGCTTTACGCCGAAGGCACCACGGTGTTGCGCAATATCGCGAGCTGGCGCGTCAAGGAGACCGATCGCATTGCGGCAATGGCGCGCGAGTTGCGAAAACTTGGCGCGATAGTTGAGGAAGGAAACGACTACCTCACGATCACAGCGCCGACAAAATGGCAAACCAGTGCCATCCACACCTATGACGACCACCGCATCGCCATGTGTTTTTCGCTGGCAGCATTTAATCCAGCGCGGTTGCCGATACGCATTCTGGATCCCAAGTGCGTGGCCAAGACTTTTCCGGACTATTTCGAAGCCTTGTTCGCCCTTACCCAAGCCCGAACTGTAGACATTCCGGTCATCTGCATTGACGGTCCAACAGCTTCCGGCAAAGGCACGCTGGCCGCCCTGTGCGCGCACCGGCTGGGCTACCATTACCTGGACTCTGGTGCCTTGTACCGCTTGAGTGCCTATGCCGCAGCGCAAGCCGGGATTTCGCTGGATAACGGCGACGGGGTAGCCCGCATCGCACGAGATCTTCCCGTCCGCTTTCAGGGTGAGCGCATTTTTCTCGCCGGCACGGACGTGTCCGATGCCATTCGTTGCGAAGCAGCAGGTATGGCAGCTTCGAGAGTGTCCGCTCACCTCCAGGTGCGCGACGCGCTGATGGCGTTACAGCGCAACTTTCGGGCCTTACCCGGTCTGGTCGCAGATGGCCGCGATATGGGCAGCGTTGTTTTCCCCGATGCAGCACTGAAAATTTACCTGACTGCCAGCAGCGCCCAGCGCGCCGCGCGCCGCCATAAGCAGTTGATTTCAAAGGGAAATTCAGCTACAATCTGGCACGTTCAGCAAGATTTAGAGGCTCGGGACGCGCGCGATATGTCGCGAAAAGCAGCCCCTTTAAAACCTGCTGATGATGCCGTGCTGTTAGACAACTCCTATCTTTCGATTGAAAAGTCGGTGGATCAGGTGATTGACTGGTGGCAGGGCAAACGGCCCTTCTGATCCCCATCCGCGCCTTCACGGCGCATTGGTCAGCAGGTTTTTAACGTAACCCGTAGCTTTCAAAAGCTGCATACAAAGCCGCAAGCAGAATCAAAACTTTTAGCAATTCCGCTAAATGAACCCCGCTGTGTGGACCAGGAAAATCAATGTCTGAATCTTTTGCCGATCTATTCAACGAATCACTCCAGCGCTCTGAAATGCGCACCGGTGAAGTCATCACCGCTGAAGTCGTACGCATCGACCACAACCACGTTGTCGTCAATGCCGGACTCAAATCCGAGGCGTATATCCCCCTCGAAGAATTCAAAAACGACCAGGGCGAACTTGAAGTCCAGGTTGGCGACTTTGTCTCCGTGGCCATCGACGCGGTCGAAAACGGCTACGGCGACACCCTGCTGAGCCGCGACAAGGCCAAGCGCCTGGCTTCCTGGATGAGCCTGGAAAAAGCCCTGGAATCCGGCGAATTCGTCATCGGCCAGACCAGCGGCAAAGTCAAGGGCGGCCTGACCGTTCTGGTCAATGGCATCCGCGCTTTCCTGCCCGGCTCGCTCATCGACACCCGCCCCATCAAGGACTTGTCTCCCTACGAGAACAAGACCATGGAATTCAAGGTCATCAAGCTCGATCGCAAGCGCAACAACGTTGTGCTGTCACGCCGCGCAGTGGTCGAAGCCAGCATGGGCGAAGAACGCGCCAAGCTGATGGAAACCCTGAAAGAAGGCGCTATAGTCAAGGGCATCGTCAAGAACATCACCGAATACGGTGCCTTCGTCGATCTGGGCGGCATTGATGGCTTGCTGCACATCACCGACATGGCATGGCGCCGCGTGCGTCACCCAAGCGAAGTGGTGACGGCCGGTCAGGAAATCATCGCCAAGATCCTGAAGTTCGACACTGAGAAAAACCGTGTCTCGCTGGGTCTGAAGCAGATGGGCGACGACCCATGGATGGGCGTGAACCGCCGCTACCCGCAAACCACGCGTTTGTTCGGCAAGATCACCAACATTGCCGACTACGGCGCGTTTGTCGAACTCGAGCCCGGCATTGAAGGCCTGGTTCACGTGTCCGAGATGGACTGGACCAACAAGAACGTGGCCCCGAGCAAGCTCGTGGCACTCGGCGACGAAGTCGAAGTCATGGTCCTGGAAATCGACGAAGACAAACGCCGCATCAGCCTGGGCATGAAGCAGTGCAAGCCCAATCCATGGCAGGAATTTGCACAGGAAACCAAGCGCGGTGACCGCGTCAAAGGCCCGATCAAGTCGATCACCGACTTCGGCATCTTTGTGGGTCTGGCTGCCGGTATCGACGGTCTGGTGCATTTGTCTGACCTCTCGTGGAACGAGCCCGGCGAAGCCGCTGTTCGCAACTACAAAAAGGGCCAGGAAGTCGAAGCGATTGTGCTGGCAGTTGATGTTGACCGCGAGCGTATCTCCCTGGGTATCAAGCAGCTTGACTCCGACCCGTTCACCACCTTTGTGTCGATCAACGACAAGGGTGCGATTGTGACCGGCAAGGTCCGGGCGGTTGATGCAAAAGGTGCCGAGATTGATCTGGGCGAAGACATCATTGGCTACCTGCGTGCCAGTGAAATCAGCCGTGACCGCGTTGAAGACGCGCGCAACGTGCTGAAAGAAGGCGACGAAGTTTCTGCAATCGTGGTCAACGTGGATCGCAAGACCCGCAACATCCAGCTGTCGATCAAAGCCAAGGACAACGCCGACCAGCAAGAAGCCATGGCTACCCTGAGCCAGCAGTCTGCACGCGAAAGCTCTGGCCTGACCAACCTTGGCGCACTGCTGCGCGCCAAGATGGATAACGAAAGCAAATAAGTTTGCGGGAAAGACCAGATGCAGCGGCAAAGCCGCCCATCTGCTCTGTCCCCAAACTGATCAATCCCCGAATTAGTCCCCGCACAAATGACCCGAAGCGACCTAGTAGAAGATCTGGCCAACCGATTCGGCCAGCTCACACATCGCGATGCCGAGTACGCCGTCAAGACCATTCTTGATGCCGTCAGCGACGCGCTGGTGCGTGGCCACCGGATTGAAATTCGTGGTTTTGGGAGCTTTTCTGTCAACCGACGCTCGCCCCGCATGGGCCGCAACCCACGCTCGGGTGAGAGTGTCGCAATTCCTGAAAAACGTGTTCCGCACTTCAAGCCAGGCAAGGCCTTGCGTGAAGCCGTGGATGCCCGTACCGCAGAACTGCTGGCAGCTCAGGCTTCGAAAGCATCAAAATAAGGGGCGCTCGGTGCTGACTACAATCACCTGCGAAACGTCAAGAGGTGGCCCCTAGTGAAATACCTGATGTGGCTGCTTAAAGCAGCGATTTTTTTTACGCTCTTTGCTTTTGCGCTGAATAACCAGCAAGCTGTTGCTGTCCATTTCTTTTTTGGTACGCTCTGGACAGCACCTTTGGTGCTGGTGGTGCTGGCTGCTTTTACTTGCGGCCTCGCGCTGGGCGTGCTGTTCATGATGCCGCGCTGGTGGAAGAAGCGCAA
>JBCKNC010000078.1:0-12731 GCA_038902915.1 Polaromonas sp. | reverse complement strand
GGCGCCAATCACGCTGACCGGTATGGTTTCACTTTTGAAGTTGCCGTTGCTCATCGCTTTCAGGGCTGGATTCGCAATCTGTACACCTGCCACTGTGGGCCATTCATTGTTGCCGTTGGCAAAATAGTCTTGTGCCTGCGGGCTGGCCAGGTACTCCAGAAACTTGATGGCGTTGGCCGGGTTCTTTGCATTTTTGGCCATGCCGCCGCCTGCAATATTCACATGCGTTCCCCATGAGCTTTGATTCGGAAACACCACGCCGACGCGCTCTGAGATAGCCTTGTTCTCGGGGCTGGACGAGCGCAGGATGCGTGCCATGTAGTAGGTGTTTGTCACCCCAATGCCGCACTCACCAGAGGCGACGGCTTTGATCTGATCGCTGTCACCACCCTTGGGTGAGCGCGCCAGGTTGCCGACCATGCCCTTGAGCCATTCCTCGGCCTTGATTGGGCCTAGATGTTCGCTTACCGCACCGAACAGGCTCAGGTTGTACGGGTGCGAGCCGGAGCGTATGCACAGCTTGCCCTTGTTTTGCGGGGCGGCTAGCTTTTCGTAGCTGTCCACGTCTTCGCGCTTGACCTTGAGCTTGTCATAAACAATCACGCGGGCGCGGGTTGAGTAGCCAAACCATGGCGTGCCCTCAGGCGTGGCCTTGGCGCGGTACTGGGCCGGAATCGCGGTTTCCAGCGCTGGCGATTTGATGGGCCGGAACAGGCCGTCCACCTCAGCCTTGTACAGGCGGGCGGCATCGACCAGCAAAATCACATCGGCGGGCGATGCTGCGCCTTCAGCCTTGAGCCGCGCCAATATGCCGGCGTCGTCTGCGTCCACGCGGTTGATCTTGATGCCGCTGGCCTTGGTGAAATTGTTGTACAGGGCCTCATCAGTGGAGTAGTGGCGGGCAGAGTACAAATTGAGCACTTGGCCTTGTGCCAATACAGGGCCGGCAATCAACAACGCCAATGAGGTGAGGAGGGCGGACATAAGGACGTTGTGCAGGTTTTTCAGCATGATTCCGATCGGGATGAAGTGGTGATATAGCGATTTTGAGGGTTATTGGGCTCTGACCCCAAAAACCCTTCAGATACGCGGAAAAGTAACCACATGTTCCACCTCGGCACGTATGCCTATCCACTCACCAATGGGGTGGTCGTGGTGGCAGGGCACGTGGGCCAATACCGTTTGCCCGCCTGCAAGGCGAAGCGTGTACAAAAACTCGGAACCCCTGAAGGCCTTGCGGATGATCTCGGCTTTGAGCGGTGCGTCGTGGTCATGCACGATGTCGTCGGCGCGTAGCAGCACGTCGCATTTGCCGTCCGGGAAGGCAGCGGGCAACGGGCATTCAAGCACGTCTGTCAGGTTGCCAAGCGGGGTTTGCACCACGACATCCGCGCCAATCTGCGCAATCGTGGCGGGCGCAAAAACGCCATGCCCGATAAAGTCGGCCACAAAGCGCGTGGCAGGACGGTGATAGAGGCTGTAAGCGTCTTCCCACTGGTGTAGCTCGCCCGCTTGCATGACACCAATCACGTCGCCCATGGCAAAGGCTTCAAGTTGGTCGTGCGTCACAAAAAGGGCAGTGGCCTGAGCGGCTTTCAGGATGTTGCGCAATTCGTGCGCCAGACGTTCGCGCAAATCGACATCGAGGTTTGAAAACGGCTCATCCAGCAGCAGCAGGCGAGGGCGCGGGGCAAGCGCCCGAGCCAGTGCCACGCGCTGCTGCTGGCCACCAGACAGCTCATGCGCAAAGCGATGGTGGCTAGCTTGCAGCCCCACCAGGGCCAGGACTTCTGCCACCCGCGCCTTGCGCTCTGCGCTGGGCAGGTGGTGGATGCCAAAGGCCACGTTACGGGCCACATCCATGTGCGGGAAAAGTGCATAGTCCTGAAACACCATGCCAATTCGCCGTGCTTCAGGTGCGCGGTGTTCGGTGCTGCTGCTGACCAGTTCACCATCCAGCGTGATGCTGCCCGCGCTGGCGCGTTCAAGGCCTGCCACTGCCCGTAGCAGCGTGGTTTTGCCGCAGCCTGATGGGCCAATCAGCACACCCAGTTCGCCCGCGCGCAGGCCAAACGACACACCGGCTACAGCAGGGCGGCTGCGGCCCGGGTACTGGACTTGCAAGGCGGAGATTTCCAAAAACATCTCTCAATTGTAGATCGTACAATTCTCATTTGCGCTCACCCGCATCTTTAGGGCTCGTTCAGAAATAACTTGCACATTTGGCTCGCCAGCTTCGGGTGCCCTGCGTTGTTGCGAATCGCTTGTGTGGCAGAGCCACACGGCACGCTTCGCGCCTAGCATTGCATCCCGAATCCGACCCAAATGCACAACTTATTCCTGAGCGAGCCCTTAGCATTCTTTCTCCACTCCTTCAGCCTCCCCTTCCTTCACTATTTCTATTTATAGAGATGCCCTTATGCGTTTGATTGCGCGTTTATCCCTGTTGCTCCTGGTCGGTTTACTGACCTTGCCGGTACTGGCTGTGCTGGCATCCATGCTGCAATGGAACGCGCAAAGTAGTCAGATTCTGAGCGAGATGTCGCAAACCGTATTGCCTGACTACGCCTGGACATCACTGCGCCTGTGCCTGATGGTCGGTATCGGCGTGGCGGTGGTGGGCAGCAGTACCGCAGTGGCCGTCAGTCTGTTTGACTTTCCCGGTCGCCGCTTTTTTGAATGGGCGCTGCTGCTGCCGCTGGCTGTACCGGCTTACGTGGTGGCCTACGCCTATACCGACTTTTTGCAGTACGGTGGCCCACTGCAAGTAGCTGTGCGGGCGGCAACGGGCTTGCAGGGCCGCGTGTTCCCGGACGTGCGCTCTTTAAGCGGTGCTGTGTGGGTCTTTGTGTTTGCACTCTATCCCTATGTGTATGTGCTGGCCCGCAGCGCTTTGGCCGAGCGCGCAGTACACCTGATGGAAGCCGCACGCTTGCTGGGCGCTCCCTTGAGTCGCCGCATACGCGCCATCGCCTTGCCGCTGGCTCGCCCGGCCGTCGCGGCAGGCGTGGCTCTGGCGCTGATGGAAACGCTGGCCGACTTTGGCGTGGGCAGCTACTTCGGCATTCAGACATTTACCACCGGCATCTACAAGGCCTGGCTGTCCATGGATAACCGCATTGCTGCGGCCCAACTGGCTACCATGCTGCTGCTGGTCGTGTTGCTGCTGCTCAAGCTGGAGCATAGAGCCCAGCGCCATATGCGCTTTACCGGCAAGGGCGGCGTAGCGGCAACGCACCAAGACGCGCAAGCCAGTGTGCTGACGGGCCGCGCTGCCGTGGCTGCCTGGCTGATTTGTGCTGTGCCGGTGCTGGCTGGTTTTGTATTGCCGGTGGTGTTTATGTTGCGGCCCTTATTGATTGATCTGGCAGCTGATGGGTCGGTGCTGCCCTGGCGGTCTTTTGTGCAATGGTCGTTCAACAGCATCGCGCTGGGTGTGGGCACGGCGTTTCTGGCCTGTGCGATTGCGCTGATACTGGCTTTTGCATTGCGCACCCGGCCCGACTGGCTGACGCACGCCGTGGTGCAGGTCGCCAGTCTGGGTTATGCCGTGCCGGGTGCGGTGATTGTGGTGGGCCTGCTGCTGCCAATTGGCTGGTTGCAGTCGGTAGCGCCGCAAACCAGCGCGGGTTACTGGATCACGGCAACCGTCATCGGTATTGTCTGGGCCTACCTAGTGCGCTTTTGTGCCGTGGCCCTGCAGTCGGTGCAAAGCGGTTATGCGCGGATACCCGGCAGCATGGACGACTCGGCCCGGATGCTCGGCGTACATGGCCCCGCACTGTGGGCCAGAGTTCACTGGCCATTGCTTAAACGCAGCACTGCCGCCGCCGGGCTGCTGGTATTTGTGGATGTGATGAAAGAGTTGCCCGCAACGCTGGTGCTGCGCCCCTTCAACACTGACACGCTGGCCGTGGTGGCCTATCAGCTGGCGCGTGACGAACGGCTGGGCGAAGCCGCCCTGCCATCGCTGGCGCTGGTACTGGTCGGGTTGATTCCCGTCGTGCTGCTGAGTCGCACCCTGGGCAAACCAGTCTGAGTGCTGGCGGGTACGTCAGCTTGATCAGGCCGCTATTTCATAGGCTATAATTTAAGGCTTCGCGGCTGTAGCTCAGTTGGATAGAGTACTTGGCTACGAACCAAGGGGTCGTGGGTTCAATTCCTGCCAGCCGCACCAAAAAATGTAATCAGATCAAGGACTTAGAGAGAAATCTCTAAGTCCTTTTTTCTTGGTTGAGTTCGGGCTAACACCGGGCTAACATTGGCGGGGGTTTGATAGCCAACGAAAAACCCGGCAAACCTTGGCCTCCGGCCGGTCGCGGTCGCCCTGATGTTGCATTCGCCCAACGCTGGCGCAAATGAATTTCCCGCTCTGGGTTCAGTCACACCCATACAAGAATAAGAATCTGACACTTTCACCAGCGCCGCCTTGATCTTCTGAAAATATATCCTGTCTTGTCGCCCCATAACCACGGCGACCGGACACGGGATCGGGAGCGTCCTGTACTGGCCACACTACTACTACTACTACCGGCCCGGCGCGTCAGCGCCGTGATCCCCGAATGAGGCGGCGTGCGTTGCGTACCCGTAACAGTAGCGCCGCAGTCCCCCGCATTGGCGCGGCAAGTGCCGCGCTCTCGCGCTTAAGGGAGTCCCCCATTGCGGGGGGACGGATGGGCCCACAGCGCGCACGACGTTGTACCCAACGAGTGTGACCCCTGGGGTGGGCAGGGGGGCGAAGCACTTGTTCCCCAATATGCAGCGGAGCCGCCTGACTAATGCCACGGCGTTCGCATATCACTGGGGCGCGCAGACGACGGTGCGTAGGGCGTGTATTCGCGACCGGGGAGCGCCGACGGCTGTGCGACCGCTTCCAGCGTAGGCCACTTTGCATAACGCCTTATTTAGAAACCCGTTAGGGCGCGTAGCGGTGCAGGGCACTAAATGGCGCTTTAGCGGAATGACTGCCCTGCACTTTCTAAATTGCGGCGTTATGTAAAAGCGAAGCGGGTGGCCGTAGCGGGGGTGCGTCACAGGTGCCATGAACACCACGGTTTGCCAGGCCGAGCCGCAGGCGACGGCTGATCCAACAAGTAGCTGATCAAATCGGCGTCGGCCGCAACAAGCACTCAGCCGAACGTTCCAGTTGCGCCGGGGTAGCTAACTTCTTCTAACTTGCCGGTATCGACGTCGTATATGAAGCCTCGCACCGTGATGGCATCCGGACCGCTGGTCGGTATCCAAGGATGATTCAAGATTGCAGACATCCCGCGTCGCACGTCCCACCCTAGACGCTCAATTTGTTTCGCATCGGGGGGGCCATCAAGTGGTTCAAGCGCTCCACGAAACGCATGAAACTGTGACGGCGTCGCAGAGCACTTCTTGCAACTCATGAATGCACGCCCAGTGGCTTGGCCGAGCAGTTTCTCAGCAGCAGGATCTCCTTCCAGGCCGGCCTTGAGCAGATCGTCCGAGAACGCGAGCATCCCGCACCGCGTGTGGTGGATCAGAATGATCTCATTCGTGTTGAGAAGATGGTGCGAAATGATGAGGCACCGGATTGCATCGTCGCTCACAACGCCGCCCGCGTTGCGAATGATATGTGCGTCCCCAGTTTTCAGGCCCAGTAGATCTTCCACATCGATACGTGCATCCATGCACGCCACTACCGCTACGCGTTTGGCCGGCTGGATCGGCTGTTTACCTGGATACGTTGGCTTGTGAAGAGCTGTTCCGCTCGCATACTGTTTGTTGTTTTCCAAATACTGATCAGTCGCTGAAGTCGCCATCTTAGTTCTCCATATGTTTGTCAAGTACCATTCTTCTTGCGTTAGCCCATCCCTTTTCAGTCAGGGAAACGTGAGTGCATCTTACGCTTTAAACGGAAAGCGGTGATGTTGGGTGCGCTGCCATCAGCGCGAAGCGCCATTCAGCAGGCAGCGCGCCCGGCATGACTGCGCTGGTGAAGGTGGCAGTTCGCTGGCACACCATGGAACGAAAATTTGCACACCCTGGAGGTCGAAAATGCTTGCCTTTTAAGACAGTTGCTTGTTCGTTAGGCGTAAGACTGTGTGGCGCTGATTTCACCGAATCTGCGCATTACCAACCCAGACTCCGTCGGCGGAAAACGTCTGCGCAGAAACACACCCTGCCGTATTCCAGAGCGCATCAAAAGCAGGTTTCACTGCTCTATGGTACTCAGCAACCTCGCCGTATTCATTGATGACACACTCCGGTAGGAACACGACATCTCGTTCGATGACCGGTTCCGGGTCATCAAAGACGTTGTTGTGCACTTTATAGGCTGCGCCCTTCACCCCTTCCAAGGTGAACAGTACGATTAGGGGCGGCGGGACCCCAAGGTCACGAAGCCCCTTGATGTAATAGGGTAACGATTCGAATATGTGCTTCGCCAACGAACCGGAGGGAATGCACTTCTTTCCCTTGAATGTGCTAACGATTCCCGCCTTGGTTGCTTCAATGGCGCCATTCCGAAAAATCTGCGTATAACCATGGTTATGCTCGCCCCCTCGCTCATTCACGAAGCCATCAAGGTTAAAGCGGGACGACATTCCCCTGCTGCTGATTGGCGAAAACGCCTGATGGAGTTCAAAAACCTTTGCAAGATCAACCTGCCAAGATGACGTAACAGCCGACAAAGGAACGATATGAAGAATCATGCGTCCATCGCCCATTAATGGCCGAGGTCCTTGACCATTAGTAATTTCGCGTAGCCTTTCATCGCGAAAGTGTTGTACGCGGTGTGAGGCATCGGCCCCAATTGTGAATAGTGTTCTTAGTTCATCCACGCTAGCCTCGTGTGTTCCACCAGAGTTACGAATCCAAAATCGGTTTGAATTTTGTGCGCTTACCCGATGAGGCGGGTGCCAGCTTCGCGGGATACGGAGCACAAAACAGCAAGCACCGCTGGAGAGTGGCACTGCCCGAATACGGAGACCTTGAATTCGCGGTTCAAGTCCCGTTCGTGAAAGCTGCTCAAGTCGGAGGACAACATCATCTGGATTGACGTTCGCTACCCCGGGGATACCAATTGGGAGTCCGTTTTGCTCTTCCATCCCAACAATGAGATGTCCGCCAAAGGCATTGGCAAACCCCGATATGTCTTTCAAAATCTCACGCTTGTCCGCATCAGAATTACCGTAGAGATCACGCTTGTAGTCGATGTGTAGTCCTTCCGGGACTTGGCCAACGATGAGTTCCGCCAAGTCATTTTCCGAAAGATTGTCGAAATCGAGTCGATCAATGGGCAACGCAATTCTCCCGACCAATGTGCCTAGCAGATGCTGAACGTGATGTGGATCGTCGGACAAACTGGTGACCCCAGCTTATCCGATCGGATAAAACCGGCACACCCCCAAAGGACTGCGCCGCCGACTCGCAAGCCGCAGTATGACATCGTTCATGCGCAGTGTGGACAGGACAACATCGCGGCATCTTACCGAATGACTTGTCCCCGTGCTCTGTGGGTAGGGCTGTGCATAAGCCACAGGACAAGCCCGCTACCCCGCGTCTGCGTTGACTTCGCTGGGTGTGCCCAAGGAATAGGCACAACGTGACAGTGAGCTACCGCACCGTCGCAGCTCCCATATACTGGATGGATGACCAGTACAGTGACCACCGCCCAGCCCATGCTCATCTCTGAGGCCCCTCTACCGGCGCTACTCCTGACGAACCGGGTCTGTGCTGGTTTCCCGTCCCCGGCTGAAGACCTTGGTGCGCAACGCATTGACCTGACGCAGGTGCTGATCACTCACCCTCAAGCCACGTATTTCTTGCGTGCCAGCGGGCATTCGATGGTCGAGGCCGGTATCTTCGACAACGACATCCTGGTGGTGGACCGCGCCATCAAGCCCCGACACGGCCACATCGTCGTGGCCATCGTGGACGGTGACTTCGCCGTGAAGCAGTTGTACCAGCGACAGGGCCGTACCAAGCTCAAAGCGGCCAACCCAACCTTTCCTGACATCGTGCCTAAAGACGGTCAGACGGTCGAGGTCTGGGGTGTGGTTACCAGCAGCATCAAGCAATTCAAGGTTTGAGCATGTACGCGCTGGTCGATGGCAATAACTTCTATGTGAGTTGTGAGCGAGTTTTTCGTCCGAGCCTGGCCGGGCAGCCGGTGGTGGTGCTGTCAAACAACGACGGCTGCGCCATCGCCCGTAGCAACGAGGCCAAAGCCCTGGGCATTGCCATGGGCGCGCCGTGGTTCAAGATCAGGCATCTGGCCGAGTCTGAGGGCCTGGTGGCCCTATCGGCCAACTTTGCCCTGTATGGCGACCTGTCTGACCGCATGATGAGCCTGGCGGCGGGACTGGGGCCGCGGCAAGAGATCTATTCCATCGACGAATCGTTCATCGACCTGACCGGGGTGCGCGGCAACTTGGTGGAGCGCAGCCATAAGATCCGCGCGCGCATTCTGCAGTGGGTTGGCATACCGTGTGGCATTGGCATCGGTGCCACCAAAACGCTGGCCAAACTGGCGAACTTCATTGCCAAGACCGCAGAGCGCAAGCCCGGCAGCTATCCCGCCCACCTCGCGCAGGTTTGTGATCTGGCGGCATTACCGAAATCTGAGCTGGGGTCCGTATTGGCGGCAACGGCGGTCAATGAAGTCTGGGGCGTGGGGCGGCAGATCAGCAAGCAACTGCTGGAAGGTGGCGTCAACACGGTGCTGGACCTGATGCGCCTAGACCCGGCCATGGTCAAACGGCGGTGGAGCGTGGTGCTGGAACGCACCGTGCGGGAATTGCAGGGAATGCCCTGCATTGACCTTGAGGATCAGCCCAAGCCAAAACAGGAGATTGCCTGCACCCGGTCATTCGGGCACGCGATCACAGAGCTGCACGAGGTTGTGCAGGCCATCACCGAGTTTGCCAGCCGTGCCAGCCAGAAATTGCGCAAGCAAAGCGGCCTTGCTGGACAAGTGGTGTGCTTCATCAGAACCAGCCCATTCAGGACGGACCCGCAGTACAGCCAGTCCATCACGGTGCCCCTGCGTCGGCCTACGGCGGACACAACTTTGATAGTGGCTTCGGCGTTGGCGGGATTGCGCGCGATTTACCGCCCAGGTTTCAAGCTGGCGCAGGGTGGCGTCATGCTGCTGGACATTCGGCCTGACTCTATTCAACAAAGTGAACTGGCGTTGGAACAGGCCAGTGATGACAGTGTGGGGCGAACCCGGCTTATGACAGCACTTGACGGTTTGAACCTGCGCTTTGGCAGAGGCGCGGTAACGATTGCCAGCGCTGGCCTTGATGGTGACCGCAGGGCCTGGAGCATGAAGCAGGAGCGGCGCACACCAGCCTATACAACCCGATTGGAGGACATGGCAGTGGCACGGGCCTAGTGATTTCGCCGTGGTTCCTGCGGAAGCAGCGGGCTGAAACGAGGATTTTCGGCGTGGTTCAAAACCGTGAAACACTTTTTCGGGTGGCCGTCGGTTGAATCATAGACAAACTATCCAAAATTTACATTGTCCGTGTTGCCCCAAAACTTTTTGAACCACGCCGAATTTCCAATCCTTCCTGCCTGTATCGCTGATGCCAGAAGGCCTGCTGCAAGGCTTCACCGCCCATGAAGCAGCAGACCTCGTAGAGCATTTCAGTACGCTGAAATAGAATCATGAAATCCCTCAACTGCCGCTGGCTGGCTTCGCAAGACAAGTGATCACAGCAACACCATGGTGCGGAAGGTGAGGTTGATTCGCGGCATCGTGATCTTCTTCGACTTCGGCAGGCTATGCAGCCAGTGCGTCTGCGTGGTGTCCTTCATGACGAGCAGACTGCCGTGCTCCAGCATGATGGCTTGCGCGTGCGGTTTGCGCTTGTGCTTGAAGCAGAACTTCCGCTCTGCGCCAAAGCTGACTGAAGCGATGGTCGTATTCCTGCCGAGCGACTTCTCATCATCGCTGTGCCAAGCCATGCCCTCGTTGCCGTCGTGATACAGATTGAGCAGGCAGGAGTTGAAGGTCGCTCCGGTGAGGCACTCCACTATGGCTTTGAGTACCAGCAGATCGGCATTCCATACCAGCGCCTGCTTCGTGGTGCCTGAGTAAGTGTAGGCGTAATTGGAGTCGCCATACCACGCGACCTTGCGCGCGGTGACGATGTGTTTGCCGAAGATGATCGCCTCGTCGTTCTGCCACGGCACATCGTGAAGCAGGGCCGCGTAATAATGCTGTGCCTCATCGTAGCTGAGCACTGGCCCGTGGTAGTTTACCGTGCCGTCGCAGGGCAGTCGATTGAGCGTGGGGTCACTGGCGAAGAGGTTCATGGCGCAGACTCCTATGATGACATCTACTCCCGCTGATCTGCCCGCACTGTGGTGGTCCCATGCGCATCATTGCCTTAATCACCTTCAGCGCAGACATCCACAAGATACTGGAGTACATAGATAGGGGTCGCACCCGAAGCTCCCCGCATCACCCCGGCACGCGGGCCACCGCTGTGAGATGTGTGTACCGGTGGGCGGAAAAACCTTGGGAATTCAGATCACCACATCAACGAAAACATGACTTTTGAGGACGTTTTTTCGGTGCCATACTTGGCATCATGCGATTGGAAGTCCTATCCTTAAAACCTGCATTCCTGTGTGATGCGCGCCAGCGCTAACATGGGCTCCGTTCATCATCACCGATACCCTTCTGGAGTTTTTATGACCCTATCCATGTACCAAGCCAGCGTGCCACGCTTTATTAACATGCTCACCAACCTGTCAGCCATTCTGGATAAGGCACAGGCGCATGTGGACGCGAAGAAACTGGACGAAACCGCGTTGACCAGCTTTCGCCTCTATCCGGACATGCTGCCCATGAGCAAGCAGGTGCAGATCGCCTGCGACACCGCCAAGGGCCTGGTGGCGCGGCTGGCGGGTGTGGAAATCCCGGCTTATGAGGACAACGAGAAAACCCTGGCCGATCTGAAGACGCGCATCGCCAAGACCATGGCTTTCATCCAGACCTTCACGCCGGCGCAGATTGACGGTACCGAGGACAAGGACATTGTGGTCAAGCGCGGCGAGAAGGAAACCCACTACAAAGGCATGCAGTTTCTGCTGGGTCACGCCCTTCCCAACCTCTACTTTCACGTCACCACCACCTACGCCATGCTGCGCCACAACGGCGTTGAAATCGGCAAGCGCGACTATCTTGGCAATCCTTGAAGGCGGCGTGGTTCAAAAGGTTTTTGGTTGACACGGACAATGTCAATTTTGGATGGTTCGGTGCGCCAGCAAAAGCTGGCAAGAGATAGTCAATGAAAGTTTGATACTGATAAGAAATGGCGAATCAATCAGGCCCCGAGTCATGCACTGTACGTCGCGAGGCGTATGGTGAAGCGTTGACAGGGGAAACCGGCGGGCCAGCCATTGAACCGCGAAATCACAACTCCGGGATGCCGATGCTATCAAACCACGCAGAAGGCAACACGGGGCATGGCGTTATGCGCCAGTCATGCCCTGATCCCGCGCGGTCGGAGACCCTGTGCACGCCGGGAAGTTTCTTGCACGGAAGCTGGGAGATCTCATCAGTACCCGGGGTATTTGCCGGGTGGGGCGGGGAAGGGAAACCGTACGCCCGCCATCGACGCTGGTGAGAAGTCAGATACGCTCGTAGTACCGAGGAAGCTGCCGAACAAGGGGAAACCTGCGGAGGTGGTGGAGGGAAGGGGCGTAGCGACGGGGAATGCTGACGGGAAGCCCGCATGCCGGACACAGAGCCGGATAAGTGCGTCGATGTGACCTGTTGGCATACGTTGGAGTGTTGTCGGCACGTACTTTCGGTATGTGCTACTGTGCACCAGCGTCATCATCACCCGTGGCAAGAGCCGTATGCGGTAGTTCCGCACGTACGGATCTGTGCGGGGGGCGGCGGGTAACCGCCGTCCCTACCGCGATCCTATGACTCAACCGATGGCCACCCGAAAAAGTGTTACCTGATTTTGAACCACGCCCGATTTGCCAATCATGCAGATTTGCGTCACGATACGAACTGGTTTGTTTTTTTGTATAACTTTTCTGGAGACTCAAATGGCAACGTATGAATGTTCTAAATGTGGCATGAGCGTAAATGCAACTTGCGGAAAATGTAACGCTCCGTTGGTGAATGACAGCATCAAACTTGATGACGGTAATACAGTGCAAGTTTCAAAATGCCCGAATGGCCATGGCAAAATCAAGTCTCCTTTATGTTGCGGACAGGATATGACCTGCGAGGTATAGTTTTCTTCTCGTCAAACCTGCGCCAAGCCGCTTGCAAACGCTGCAATTGCCGCACGTCTGAGCGCCGCAACCACGCCGGTTTCAGCATTGGCAGTGCAGACCAGTGCCAGCAACAGGCATACAAGGGCTTTTCTCATGGTTAGGCTACGACTTGCCGCCGACAACGGCATGGTTCAAAACGTTTTTAGGTAACACGGACAATGTGACTTTTGAATGGTTTGCCTATGACTCAACCGGTGGCCACTCGAAAAACCCGATTTTGAACCACGCCGGATATTTGCAGAAGTCCTCGTGGAATGTGCGCAAGGAGCTATCAAAACAATATCGACAGCATCAGGGCTTGATCTTGTTGCGCCTGAATTTCCAGGGTGGCACCGGTGCATCGTCACGCCACAGCCCCCGCTTGTCAGCTCTGGCCGCAACTTCAGCCGCCTCGTATAGCCTGCGGTCGTTGGGTGACTGCTCGCGCTGATACTGACGATAGAACCATGCCA
>JBCKNC010000077.1:0-12754 GCA_038902915.1 Polaromonas sp. | reverse complement strand
AACAGCCCGACCGAAGCTAAAAAACAGATAAAGCGGCTGCAGGGCTGAAATAAGCCCGGCATAGACTCACACACAAAAACCACCATCGGGTGGCTTTTCCATGGCAATTAACCGTCGCAAGGACAAGCCAATGCGTGCTTGGACTTGAAATCTCTTGAAATGCCCTTATGATTAGCACTCGATGACTTTGAGTGCTAACAACGGCTTCAAGGTCACGCATTACAAGCGCTAACCGGATATTGATTTGTGCGGTTATCGCTTTTGATTCCCTCAAAACCATTGTTTTAATACAAGGAGCTTTTATGAAACTTCGTCCTTTGCACGACCGCGTGATTGTCAAACGCGTGGAAAACGAAACCAAAACCGCCTCTGGCATCGTCATTCCCGACAGCGTCGCTGAAAAGCCAGACCAGGG
The DNA here is from genome assembly GCA_038902915.1 of Polaromonas sp. Taxonomy (GTDB): domain Bacteria; phylum Pseudomonadota; class Gammaproteobacteria; order Burkholderiales; family Burkholderiaceae_C; genus Polaromonas. Next base: position 12,339 of record JBCKNC010000077.1, on the reverse strand, counting down.
CGAAGTGCTGGCTGTTGGCCCCGGCAAGAAGAACAACAAGGGCGAGATCAGCGCCATGGCCGTCAAGGTCGGCGACCGCGTTTTGTTCGGCAAATACTCTGGCCAGACCGTTAAGGTTGACGGCGATGAGTTGCTGGTGATGAAAGAAGAAGACCTCTTCGCTGTTGTCGAGAAATAAAGCTACTGCGCAGGTGCCATGCGTCGTTGGGCGGTGCTCGATATCCTCACGTACTGAAGTACGTTCCGGTATCTGCGCTCCGTCCGCCTAGCCTGACACCCGCTCGCTACGCTTTCTTCCCCAACAACAATCCCTCGTAAATTGCGGGACTGACCGCACACAGTGTGCTCTGTCCTCAACTGATTAAATAAATTTTGGAGTAAATATCATGGCAGCAAAAGACGTCATTTTCGGCGGCGAAGCCCGCGCACGCATGGTCGAGGGTGTCAACATCCTGGCCAACGCAGTCAAGGTAACCCTGGGCCCCAAAGGCCGCAACGTGGTACTCGAGCGCTCGTACGGCGCCCCCACCGTGACCAAGGACGGCGTGTCCGTCGCCAAGGAAATCGAACTCAAGGACAGGCTGCAGAACATGGGCGCTCAGATGGTCAAGGAAGTTGCTTCCAAGACCTCCGACATCGCTGGTGACGGCACTACCACCGCTACCGTGTTGGCCCAGGCCATCATCCGCGAAGGCATGAAATATGTCGCCGCCGGCATGAACCCAATGGATTTGAAGCGTGGTATCGACAAGGCTGTGACGGCTCTAGTCGCGGAACTGAAGAAGGCGTCCAAAGCCACCACCACCTCGAAAGAAATCGCACAGGTCGGCTCGATCTCTGCCAATTCTGACGAAACCATCGGCAAGATCATTGCTGACGCGATGGACAAGGTCGGCAAGGAAGGCGTGATCACCGTCGAAGACGGCAAGACGCTGGAAAGCGAACTCGAGGTTGTCGAAGGCATGCAGTTCGACCGCGGCTACCTGTCGCCCTACTTCATCAACAACCCAGAAAAGCAAATCGCGCTGCTGGAAAACCCGTTCGTGCTGCTGTACGACAAGAAGATCAGCAACATCCGTGACCTGCTGCCGACGCTGGAGCAAGTGGCCAAATCGGGCCGTCCGCTGCTGATCGTGTCGGAAGACGTCGAAGGCGAAGCACTGGCAACGCTGGTGGTCAACAACCTGCGCGGTATTTTGAAGGTTGTGGCCGTCAAGGCTCCGGGCTTCGGCGACCGTCGCAAGGCCATGCTGGAAGACATCGCAGTGCTGACCGGCGGCAAGGTGATTGCTGAAGAAGTCGGCTTGACGCTTGAAAAAGTGACGCTGGCTGACCTCGGTTCCGCCAAGCGCGTTGAGGTAAGCAAGGAAGCCACCACCATCATCGACGGCGCCGGTGCCGCTGCCGACATCGAAGCACGGGTCAAGCAAGTGCGTGTGCAAATCGAGGAAGCGACCTCTGACTACGATAAAGAAAAGCTCCAGGAGCGGGTTGCCAAACTCGCCGGTGGCGTGGCCCTGATCAAGGTCGGCGCGGCTACCGAAGTCGAAATGAAAGAGAAAAAAGCCCGCGTCGAAGACGCCCTGCACGCTACCCGCGCTGCGGTTGAAGAAGGCATCGTGGCTGGCGGTGGCGTTGCGTACCTGCGCGCCAAGCAAGCTGTAGGCGTCCTCAAAGGCGACAACGCTGACCAGGACGCCGGCATCAAGCTGGTCATGCGCGCCATCGAAGAGCCGATCCGCATCATCGTCGCCAACGCCGGCGGCGAAGCCTCGGTGGTGGTGGCTGCTGTGTTGGCCGGCAAGGGCAACTTTGGCTTCAACGCAGCCAACGACACCTACGGCGACATGATCGAAATGGGTATCCTGGACCCGACCAAGGTGACCCGTATCGCGCTGCAAAACGCAGCTTCGGTCGCATCGCTGATGCTGACGACCGAGTGCATGGTGGCCGAGGCTCCGAAAGACGAGTCCGGCGGCGGTGGTATGGGTGGTATGGGTGGTATGGGCGGCATGGGCGGCATGGACATGTAATTGCCACATGAGTCCTCATACCGAGCTTGGCAAAGTATGAAGTAAGTATCAAACCCGCAGTGCTTTTGCCCTGCGGGTTTTTTTATGGAGATATGCAATGTCAGTTAAAGATGTTTGTAAGCGCTCCACAAACCCCAGTATTTCAACCAGTCGTTTCGCCCGATAAGATAAAGCGTAGCAACGCAGTTATCGTTTTTAATGCGGGTTGGAATCATACGTCCAGGTGATTCAACCACCCAGCCGCATCGCGTATTTGCACGCGCCCACGGTCTTGCTCTGTGGGCAGTTCGCGCACCACTTGTACGGCTTGGGTGTTGGTAAATTGTTCGGCAAAACGCACCAGCGCGGGGTGCGGCTTGGTATCGCTGAGCTTGCATTCCACCAAATGGGTTAGTTGCGCTTCTGTATGCGTGGCATCGCTCAGGCAAAAATCTACCTCCGTACCATCTTTGGTTCGCACGTAGTGCAGGTCTACCTGTTTGCCCAGCGCGTCTTGCTGCCAATGCACTTGTTTAAGCAGGTGGCAGGCCACAAGGTTTTGAAACTTGATGCCATCGTCGCCCTGCACCAAGCCGGTGTCAAAGAAATACACCTTGGGCTGCTGCAACGTAGCGCGGGTAACGTTGCGATGCCATGGACGCACGGTGAATACGATAAACAAGGCTTCCAGAATATCGAGGTATTTGGTCAAGGTTTTTGGTGATACGCCCATATCACGGCTGATCGACGCGATGGACAAGGGCGAGCCGACACGGCTGCGCAGTGCATCGGCAAACACGCGCATGACATTGACCTCTTGCAGGCGAGAAAACTCTAGTACGTCTTCGCGCACCAGGGCGCTGAAATAGTCTGTTCGCCAGCGCTGGGCACTGGTGTCGTCGGGTGCTAAACAAGGCTCAGGAAAGCCGCCGCGTTGTAGCAGGTGGCTCAGCGCAACCGCTGGGCTGGCCTGCGTTTGTTCACACCACTCACGTACAGATATGGGGTGCAGGCGCAGTTTGTAAAAGCGCCCTGCCAACGACTCACCCGCTTGACGAAAGGTGTCCATCCGGGCGCTGCCAGTCACGAGCAGCTGTTGCACCGCGCCAGCTAGGTTGCTTGCGCCTGTTGCCGCAGCAAGGTGCAAAGTACGTCCGTCGTACGCGCCTTTGAGCCAAGCTTTCCAGTCTGGCATTTTGTGGATTTCATCAAACACAAGCAACGGTGTTTCTTTGTTCCACGTCTGCCTGTACAAAATTTCTCGGTGTGCAGGGATGTCGTAGTTAAGGTATTGCGCGCCGGGCTGCTCACGCATCAACAACTGGCTCAGCGTGGTTTTTCCAACTTGACGTGGACCAGTCAAAATAACCATTTTCTTTAGCAAGTCGGTGCGGACACGATGGTCTAAATAGCGTTTCATGCGACTATTTTATATAGCAATACCAAAAAGTCGCGACTTTTGAGGAAATAAATGCTATTAAGACGCATAGCATACCGTCCGTGCTGCCGTGGAAGAAGGCAACGGACTGGTGCTCAAAGCGATTGAAGCGCCCCAGAAACACCACCGCGCAAAGCTCGCGCCTTGCGGGGGTTTTCATTTGACGCTACAAATTCAATAGCTGCTCACGCCCGTATTCGTTGGGCTAGAGGTCTATTTCACGCGCTACTTGTAACTACTCAGATTCCTGTAGGGTGGACACCGCCCACGCAATCCCCGACTTGGCCCGATTCATGAAGCCAGCGTGGGCAGTGCCCATCCTACGAATCAGCAAGACCTGAGTAGTTACCGCAACTTCGTCAGTTCGGCAACATGAAACACGCAAAGAAGGCGGCCAGCGCCTCGTGCGCGTCCAGCGGCAACACATGGGCGATGTACTGGTCGGGGCGCACCACCACCAGTGCACCTCTTTCACGGGCTATGCCTCTAAGGTCAAAGATGTCCGGGCCGTTCTTTAGGTCCGGGCAGAAGACCTTTTCATAGTCACGCAGGCCATGGCGGCCCTTGAGCGGCTGCAACAGTTCGGGCATGGAGTCAATTGCCAAGTCGGCATATCCCTGCTGGAAGATGGCCCGCAGGTCAAACACGGCATCTGGATCTTGCCCGGGCCGTGTGAATTGGCGCACCGGGGAATGAGGTGATTCCTGCAGAAATTTGCACAGTGCGCGCACGCCCAGCGTCACATCCGCAGCGTCGTTCTTCCCGGCAAACGCATACAACCGCCAGCGGCCATCGGCCTTGCCAACATGCCCAAGATGCACGGGCTTGGCATCGGTGATGCGCACCACGGGCGCTGAGTGAAAGCGTGTGCCAATCACGAATCCGGTCGCCAGCGGCTGGTGCGTAGCGGGGCCGCAAATGACGGACGGCGAGTAGTGCGTGCCCATGCCGGCGGTAAAGCGCCCATGCTGCTGGAAATATTTCTGGAATTCCTTCGGGTCCACACCGCCGCTCTCGCCCTCAGCCTCAGCGCCCTCCTGGCCCTCCTGTTTGGGGCGGTCGCTGATCATCTTTGACCACTCGCGGTCAAAGTCGATCAGCTCCTGCCCCACGGTCTGGCGCTCAGCCGTGTAGGTGTGCAGCAGTTGCGGCGTGCATTGTTTGCGAAGCACGGCGGCCAGCTTCCAGCCGAGGTTGAAGGTGTCTTGCATAGAGAAGTTCATGCCCTGGCCCGCCTTCGGGCTGTGGGTGTGGCAGGCATCGCCAGCGATGAAGACGCGGGGCAGGCGTGCGCCCCTGCCCTGCGCCGGCACATCGTCGTAGCTGTCGCAAATGCGCTGGCCGATCTCGTACACCGACCACCAGGGGACTTCTTTCACGTCCAGCGTGTAGGGGTGCAGGATGCGCTGCGCCGCCGCGATGAGCTGGTCCAGCGAGATGTTGCGGTTGGCCACGCGCTCGTCTTCACCGAGCTTGTCCATCGTCACATACAGGCGGAACATATAACCGCCCTCGCGCGGGATCACCAACAGGTTGCCGCCGTTGGCGGACTGCACCGCCACCTTGTAGCGGATGTCCGGGAAGTCAGTCACTGCCAGCACGTCCATCACGCCCCAGGCTTGGTTGGCCGAATCGCCCACCATGGGCAAGCCTATTGATTTGCGCACTGCGCTGTGTGCGCCGTCGCAACCCACGACATAGCGCGCATGAACCGTTTCGAGCTGGTCGGTGTGGGCGGCCCCATTGCCCAAATTTGTGCGCTCCATGCGCACCGTCACCGGGTAGTCTGATGCCTCGTGGTCTATCGACACGTCCAGCAGCTTGCGCGCGTAATGCGGCTCTAGGCGGCTGGGTGAATGGCGCATGACATCCAGATAGAAGTCATGCACCCGCGCCTGGTTGAGCACGACGTGCGGAAACTCGGACAGCCCGTCCTCGGTGTCCTGCACACGGCCATGGCGGACGATTCTTTCGGGCTGCTTCTCGTCCGGTTTCCAGAAGGTCACCTGATTGATCCAGCAGGCCTCCTTGAGCACCCGTTCGCTGAAGTTGAACGCCTCGAACATCTCCATCGTCCGGCAGGCAATCCCGTCGGCCTGCCCCAGCAGCAGCGGGCCTTCCTTCTGCTCCACGATGAGGGTAGCGATGTCGGGGAAAGCCGCCAGTTGCGCCGCCAGGGTCAGCCCGGCCGGGCCACAGCCGACGATCAGCACATCGACCTGCGCCGGAGCAGCATCCGTGTACGCCACAGCCATGGAGGAGACAGGGAAGATGTGGGGATCGCCGGGGCGAAAGCCGTCCAGATTGAATTGCATGTTTCTGTCTTATATGATTCCAAATCGACGCAGTAAACCCGCAGTGGATGCGTCTAGCCCCGAAGTGTCGCCAGTCACCAGTCTGGCCTCGATATCCTGAGCAAGTAGCTTGCCAAGTTCAACACCCCACTGGTCAAAGCTGTTGATGCCCCAGATGGCACCGCTGACAAACACGCGATGTTCCTGTAGCGCGATCAACGCACCCAGACTGGCAGGCGTCAGTTCATCGAGCAACAGGAAGGTGCTGGGCCGGTTGCCAGGAAAATGTTTGTGCCCGCCCACATCGCTCTTACCCACCATCAATGCCTGCGCTTGGGCCAGTACATTAGCCAGAAGTTTTTGTTGATGCCCTGGCAGCGTATGGGCTTGTCTTTTGACGGCGACGAATTCAACCGGCACCACAGTCGTGCCCTGATGCAGCATTTGAAAGTAGGCATGTTGGCCATTCGTGCCAGGCTCGCCCCACAGCACGGGGGATGTCTGAAAGGGAAGTGTCTGCCCACTTGCGTCAACCCGCTTGCCATTGCTTTCCATTTCCAGTTGCTGCAAATACGCCGGCAAGCGTCGCAGGGCGCTGCTGTAGGGTGCAATATTGCGGCTGCCAAAGCCGTGGAAGTTGCGGTACCAGACATCGAGCAAGCCCAGGCGCACGGGCAGGTTCTGTGCCATCGGTGCAGTGCGAAAGTGCTCGTCCATCGCGTGCGCACCAGCCAGCAGTTCACGAAAACACTTGCTACCTACGGCCAACGCAATCGGCAAACCAATCGCTGACCACATCGAATATCGCCCTCCCACCCAGTCCCAAAAATCGAAGCTGGTGGTGATGCCGAATTCATTGGCGGCTTTGACATTACTTGTCAACGCGGCGAAGTGACGGGCAAGCTCGGGGCGGTCAACACCCCCCCCACCCTGCGCTTCAAACCAGTGCCTGGCCGAATGCGCGTTGGTCATGGTCTCGGCGGTGATAAAGGTCTTGGACGCTATCAAAAACAAGGTGCTCGCGGGCTTGCACTGCGCCAGCACGCTGGCCAGTTCTTGGCCATCAACGTTAGAAACAAAATGAAAGCGCTTGGCTTGCTTGGCTTGGGCCCCAAATTCAGCCAGGGCCAGTACCGCCATCTGCGGCCCCAGGTCTGAGCCGCCAATGCCGATGTTGATGATGTCGGTAATCGCTTCATCAGCTCGCATTTTTTCGGCGTAGGCCAGCATGGCATCCAGCGTGGCGTGTACCTGGGTCAATTCATTTGCTATGTTTTTAGTAGCTGATTGCGCCTGATTTGCCTGATTTGATTGGCTTGCAGCCGTATTTGATGCCTCAAAAGCAGGTTTCCGAAGCAAAAAGTGCATCGCTGCACGGTTTTCGCTGCTGTTAACCAGCTCACCGGCAAACATGGCGTCGCGGTGCTGCTCAAGCTGGCACTGCACGGCGAGGTCAAACAGCAGGGACTCGGTGGCAGCGTCAATCAGGTTCTTCGACAGATCTGCAAAAACGTGGGGTGCCTGTTGGCTGAAATGCTCGAAGCGCTTGGGGTCTTGAGCGAACGCATCGCGTAAATCGAAGGCATGACCACGTTCTTTGAAAAAATCATCGAGCGCGCACCAAGCAGGTGTTTGATCGCAACGTGGTCTTTGCATGTTCAAACCGCCAGCATCAGTTGCTCAAGCTTCAGCGCATCCGCTGCAAATTCGCGTATACCCTCGGCCAGTTTTTCGGTTGCCATCGCGTCTTCATTCAGGGCATAGCGGAAGCCCGCTTCATCGAAGTTCACTGCCGGCAAGTCAAGCGCTCTTGCAGCATCAGCATCCAGCGCACGGCTCAAAGGCGCACTAGATGCGGCCAGTTGCGCGAGCAAGTCGCAACTGATGGTCAGCAGGTCGCAGCCTGCAAGTGCCGTGATCTGCCCGACGTTGCGAAAGCTCGCGCCCATGACTTCGCAAGCGATGCCGAAGTGCTTGTAGTGCTGGTAAATCTCGCGCACCGATTTCACACCGGGATCGTTTTCACCTGCGTTCTCAAGCTCAACCCACGCAGCACCGCTTGATTTTTTATACCAGTCGTAAATTCGCCCGACGAAGGGTGAAATCAATTGCACCTTGGCTTGCCCGCAAGCAACGGCTTGGCAAAACGAAAACAGCAGCGTGAGGTTGGTGTGAATGCCGCGCTGCTCGAGCTTTTCGGCAGCCTGAATGCCTTCCCAGGTTGCCGCCACCTTGATAAGCACGCGGTCAATATGCACGCCCTCGGCCTGGTACAGCTCAATGATGCGTTCGCCGCGCGTGAAGGTGGCGTTGGCATCAAAGCTCAGGCGCGCATCAACCTCTGTAGACACACGCCCCGGCACGATGGACAAAATCTCGCAGCCAAAACGCACCAGCAAGCGGTCCATGATTTCGTCCAGCGCCCGGCCCTTGAAGCGGCTTACCGTGCTGGCCAAAAGGGGCTGGTAATCAGACTTTTGTACCGCCTTCAAAATCAACGTTGGATTGGTGGTGGCATCCTGCGGCTTGAACTGGCCTAGCTGCCTGAAGTCGCCGGTATCGGCAACCACTGTTGTGATTAGTTTAAGCGCGTCTAGTTGATTCATAAAGGCATAAAGAGTTTCGTTCGAGGAAAAATGCGATCCCGAGTTTCCATTATGCCAAGCGATGGTGAAACTTAATGCCATTCGAACTACCTTTCAAGTACATTTTGAGCCATGAGCTTTGATCTAATTTTATTTGGTGGTACGGGTGATTTGGTATGGCGCAAGCTGCTGCCAGCGCTTTTTCAGGCCTTCCGGCATGGCTCATTGCCTGCTGGCGGACGCATTGTGGGCGTGGCGCGCAATGATTTGTCTGACGCACAATACCGCGCACTCATCAAGTCACGTTTTGACAATGTCGAGATCGCCAAGCGCCCGAGCGAAGAAGAGTTTGCGCGTTTTGCCGACCGGCTGTTTTACCTGCGCATGGATTTGTCAAATCCGCTTGACTACCCAAGGCTGGACGCAAAACTCAAGCAGCACAGCGCCGACACCGTGGTGATGTATCTGGCTACCGACCCTAGCCTGTTCACGACCTTCTGCGAGCAGATTGCTGCCGCTGGCCTGAACAAACCGAGCATGCGGGTGGTGCTTGAAAAGCCGCTGGGTCACGACCTGGCGTCAAACCGCACCATCAACGAAAGCGTGCGCCGCGTGTTTGCAGAGCGGCAGATATTCCGCATCGACCATTACCTCGGTAAGCCATCGGTACAAAACCTGTTTGCGCTGCGCTTTGGCAATGCATTGTTTGAGCCGCTGTGGCGACGCGAGAACATTGCGAACATTCAAATCACGATTGCTGAAGATCTGGGCATGGAAAAACGCGGCGCGTTCTACGACAGCACCGGCGCATTGCGCGACATGGTGCAAAACCATGCACTGCAGTTGCTGTGCGCCGTAGGCATGGAGCCGCCCATCAACGCACATGCAGATGCCATACGTGATGAAAAACTCAAGGTGCTGCGCTCACTGAAAGCCTGGACGCCGGAGACGCTAAAACAGCATGTGGTCAGGGGCCAGTACGCTGCTGGCAGCGTTGACGGTGTGGCCGCTTCGGCGTATCGACAAGAGGCCGGTGTCAGCGATGCCAGCAACACTGAAACTTTTGTAGCATTGCGTTGCGAGATTGCCAACTGGCGCTGGGCTGGCGTGCCTTTTTACATTCGTACCGGCAAGCGCCTGGCAGATCGTGCGGCCTATATCGAAGTCAACTTCCGGCCAGCGCCGCACGCCATTTTCAACTCCCCGCTTGGCGCTGCCAATCGCCTTGTCATTCACTTGCAACCCAAGGACGGGCTGGAGCTGCATTTGCTGGCACAGGGGCCGGACAATCGTCACCACAAACAAACCAGTCAAACGCTGTCAGCGGTACAACTGGATCTTGACTTTGACAAACGCTTTGGCTCGGAACGCGTGGGTGCCTATGAACGACTGCTGCTCGATGTGATCGATGGCCGCCTGAATCTGTTTGTGCGCAGCGACGAGCAGGAAGAAGCCTGGCGCTGGGTGGAACCCATCATGGACAGCTGGCAGCGCGCGACTGAAGGGCCAAGGCTATACGCGGCAGGTACCTGGGGGCCCAGCGCGTCAAGCGCGATGATTGCGCGTGATGGTTTCTGTTGGACCGAAGAGTGTTGATGTTGCCCCCACGGTCGCTCACTGCGTGTAACTCCCTGCCCCCCGAGGGGGCCGCCCCGCCTGCGGCCCGGCAAAGCCGGTTCCGCGTCTCGAACTGGTTTGGGAACGCTCACTTGGGGCCGCACGAATGGTTATTGGGGTCAGAGCCCACAACCTATACCTGAAGACTCGGTTCAGGCTTCTCAGTTCAGCGCACAGTCGGTGCCAGCGTCAGCGGGCCATACCAGGCCTGTACAACACTCTGAGTGTTGTCCGTATCGGTCATGAGGGAAATGCTGACCAGCGCACCCGGTGCTTCGCCAAATGCTTTTTCAAAGTCGGCCCGTATGCTCTGTTCGTAGTCCACCCACTGGTTCAGCCTGGCCACACCAGACTCCACGACCAGCTTGCGTATCCTGTCGGTTCGGGGATTGACAATCACCGTGCCAGGCGCTCGCGTGTTGCACCACACATACATCAAGGTGGCGTAAGGCAACTCCTCGCCGGTCAGCGCCCTGGCCAGCTCGGACAGCATGGCATTCTTGTTGGAAAACTTGCTGCGATCACCCTCGAAAGCCAGCACAATGCGCACCGGAGAATCATCGGCCTCACGCAGGGCCATATCAGCCTGCGCGATCAGCTCAGGCACGTTCCACGAAAAGTTGACACGCCCCAGGTCAGCGGGCTCCACCCGCAGCATCTGACGCCACATGCTGGCTGAAGACTTTGCAGTCACCCGCATCACGTCGCGGCTGTCCATGCGGACATAGCTGAACTGACTGAGCGGCTTGCCTGGAAAGCTGAAATTCTGCCACGCCGAGGGCTTTTCACGACCCGCAGACGCTAGAGTCCACGGCGATGCCGTAGCAGCAGCAAGAACCGGCAAGTCAGCAGCCGCTGACGAATCAGACGGATCAGACGGATCAACGGACAGTGACGAACAGGCGGCAAGTTGCAGCAACGTCACCAGCGCCGCCGCTGCGCCCAACCATCGCCCCCGGAAGTGCTTTTTGGTTATTGGGGTCAGAGCCCAAATTCGACTAGCCTGTGGCTCGCCCTCCGGGTGCGGTGCTTCGCACCGCTGCGAAATTGGTGTCTGACCCCAATAACCAAAAAAAGCCGCCCGAAGGCGGCTTTTTAAACTCTTTTGAGTGCGGCTGACACAAGGCCAGCCAGCCATCAGAAGTTGTGACGAAGACCGAAGTCGTAGCCGGTCGAACTCTGGTTAGCTGCGGTCACGGCACCGTTCAGGGCAGCGCTAGCACCACCGTTGTTGTTCAGGCGAGCAACCGTGGTGTACAGGGCCGTACGCTTGGACAGGTTGTGCACATAACCCAGAGCGTATTTATTGGATCTTGGTGTACCAGCAGCGTCGGTTTTGTAGGTGGAATACCCGGCACGGATTTCACCCGCACCCATCGGAGCCGAGACACCAATCTGCCCGCCCCTGCCGGTAAGGGTGGTGAACCTGCGGACAACTTTGTCATCGCTGAGCTCACCCATCACCCTAGCGACGCCGAAGTTGTACGAACCGCCCAGATTTCTCGACGTGATGTCGCCAGTGGTATCGGTACCGGTCTTAGCGTACATGGTGCGCGAGGTTCCAAATGCCACGTTGATCGGGCCATTGGCGTAGCCAAAGCGGATTGCAGCGCCCTTGCCGCTGTTGTCGTCGTTGGCTTGCAGAGGTAGACCATCCTTGACGTTCTCACCGAGGAAGTACATACCTTGGCCGTAGAAACCACCCAGGTTGCCTGGCAGGAAATAACCGAAGCTGTTCGAAGCACGAATACCCGTCAGGCCATTACCGCCGATGCTGGAGGTGAAGGTCAGGCTGTTGCCCACGCCGTTGGGGCCCCACGGATTAAAAATGATATGGTTATAGAACTGCGGCACCACGTCACGGCCCAGACGCAGCTCGCCCATGGCGCTGGCCAGGCTGACCGTCGAACGGCGACCGAAAGTCAGACCGCCACCGGTAGCGGTGAGACCTTGGTTGTTCAGGCCGGCGGGGGTGGAGCCCGAACCATCGTCGTTGTTGATACCGGCTTCGAGATGGAAGCTGGCCGACATGCCCTTGCCGAGGTCTTCCCTACCACTGAAGCCGATACGACTGGAGTTGTTACCAGAGTTCCCCAGTTGGGTCTTGTCGGAAGAGCCAACACCGGAACCGGAACCGAAATTCAGGGTCGCATCAACAACACCGAACAGGGTCACGGAAGATTGGGCCGAAGCCACGCCGGCAACAGCCAGAATAGCCAAAGCGACTAGTGATTTTTTCATTGAGAGTTTCTCCAAGGTTAAACATAGGGCTCCAGGACATTGGATCCCCGGGCCAACCTCCGTTTAGGAAGCTATGTGTATTGCACCAGAGGCGAAGCGCTATGGCAAAGGGTTTGAAAGAAAACCAGCCCTAAAAAAGCATTTCTGTTGCA
>JBCKNC010000076.1:0-12819 GCA_038902915.1 Polaromonas sp. | reverse complement strand
GATCGTTTCATGAGTAGTCCAGTCGTCTCTGCGCCCCTGTGGCAGGAAGAGATTTTTTCCATTTTGAAAAATGGCGGTGTGCGCCAGGTTGCATATGTGCCGGACGCCGGGCACGCGCATCTCATCCAACGCGTTCATGCCGACCCCGATATGCGTGGTGTGGTACTGACGACGGAGGAAGAGGGCGTTGCGAGCGTTTGCGGCGCCTGGCTGGGCGGTCAACGTTCGGTGCTGTTGATGCAAAGTAGTGGCGTAGGCAACTGCATCAATATGCTGTCGCTGATACAGAATTGTCGCTTTCCTTTTTTCACTCTCGTCACGATGCGCGGCGAATGGGCTGAATTCAACTCGTGGCAGGTGCCGATGGGGAAAGCCACCCAGGGTGCGCTGGAGTTAATGGGCATTACGGTTCTTCGCGCAAACAGACCGGAAGAAGTGGCGGAAACGGTGCGAGCCGGATTTGATGCCGCCTTTGAAGGTGGCGAACCGGTGGCGGTGCTGTTGTCGCAAAGCCTGATTGGAAGAAAAAAATGGGAACCTACAAAATGAGTCAAGCTATTGCAGCCGCGACGATTGATCGTCGCGAATTTGTATCCAGGCTGCTTGCCGCCTGCCCGCAGGCTTTGGTGATTACCGGGCTTGGTTCTTCTTCATATGACGTGTTCGCCGCCGGCGATCGCCCGGAAAACTTTTATCTGTGGGGTGCGATGGGCGGCGCTGCGGTTGTCGGTCTCGGATTGGCACTGGCGCAGCCGGAACGCAGCGTGCTGGTCATTACCGGCGATGGCGAGCAGCTCATGGGATTGGGCGCGCTATCTACCATAGGCGCACAGCAGCCAGTCAACCTCAGCATCGTGGTGTTGGACAATGGGCACTTCGGCGAGACCGGCATGCAACGCAGTCATACCAGTTTGGGTACCAGCCTGTCTGCAGTCGCCCGTGGCTGCGGCATTGGCAATGTAGTGGAGATTGAAGAAATGGGTTCAGTTGATTCATTGGCCGAAAATGTGAACTCACGGCAGGGCTGCACCCTGGCTCAGGTACATATTCGTGCAGATGAGAAGCCGCGCGCACTGCCGCCGCGCGATGGCGTCTATTTAAAGAATCGCTTTCGGGCCACACTCGGACTCGCGCCGTTCTAGGTGGTGTTGTTCAGATCTGGGACACTTGCTCCCTTTGTCCATAAATGAGCGCTTTTGAGGCAACTTTTTGGTGGGATACTTGGTCTCATGCGCTTGCATTTCCTATCCTTGCGGCCACAGAGCATGCCAGCAGATCAGGCAAACCCTGAGCACCCATTTTTACCCCCCCGACCTACTAAAAAGGAGACTCCATGAGATCGCTGAAAACCCGAACCTTCCTCGCGCTGGCAACATCCCTGTTGACGGCGGCCGCCTGGGCGCAAACCAAATGGGACATGCCAACGCCCTACCCCGAATCCAACTTTCACACCAAAAACATCGTCCTGTTTGCCGACGAGGTGAAAGCCGCGTCGGCTGGCAAACTCCAGATTGCGGTGCACAGCAACGGCTCGCTCATCAAGCACCCCGAAATCAAGCGCGCGGTGCAAACCGGGCAGGTCAACATCGGCGAAGTGCTGGTGTCGGTGCTGTCCAACGAGTCGCCGCTTTATGCTTTTGATTCCATCCCGTTTCTGGCGCCGAACTTCAAGGATACGGCGCGGCTGTGGAAGGCTGGCCGCCCCTTGCTGGAAAAGCGGCTGGCGAGCCAGGGCGTGATTTTGCTGTACGGCGTGGCGTGGCCCCCGCAAGGCATCTACACCAAGCGCCCCTTTGCCAGCATGGCAGAGCTCAAAGGCGTGAAATTCCGTACCTACAGCCCTTCCACGTCCGAGTTTGCGCGCCTGATCGGCACCCAACCGGTGACGATTCAGGTGCCCGAAATTCCGCAGGCTTTTCTGACCGGACAAGTCGATGCCATGATCACCTCACCGGCCACCGGCGTGGACACCCAGGCCTGGGATTACCTGCAGTTCTACTATGACGTGCAGGCCTTTTTGCCCCTCAATATGGTGATCGTCAACAAGGCTGCCTTCGACAAGCTCGATGCCGCCAGCCAGAAAGCCGTGATGGACGCAGGCAAGAAAGCCGAAGCGCGCGGCTGGCAGACCAGCGAGTCTGAAAACGACCGCTTGACCAAAATACTTGCCAGCAAAAATGTGCGCGTGCTGCAGCCCTCGCCGCAACTCAAATCGGAGCTGATAGCCGTGGGCAAAAAAATGGCCGAGGACTGGGTCAAACGTAGCGGTGCCGAGGGCGAAGCCCTTCTCAAAGCCTACAACGCGGCCAAATAAGCTGCGCCCCGCAAAACCGCCAGCCTATGACAGCCGCAGCCACGCCGCCGACTTCGGCACTTCGCCGGTTCTTGAACGCCGTGTACGCAGGCTCCGGCGTGCTGGCCGGTATTTTCCTGATTGCCATTGCGCTACTCAGTCTGGTGCAGATGGGTTCCCGGCAATTCGGTTTCGAGGCGTATTCGTATGACGACTTTGCGGGTTGGGCGATGGCGGCATCGTCTTTTTTGGGACTCGCCTATACCCTGCGCCGCAACGAGCATATTCGGGTTGCCCTGCTGCTGGATCGGCTGCGGCCGGCCTGGCGCCGGGTCTGCGAAGGCATTGTGCTGAGCATTAGCGCGGCGCTGGCGGCCTACTTCGCCTGGTTTGCACTCGACATGGTGCTGGTGTCCTACCAGCTCAACGACATGAGCCAGGGCCTGGTGGCTGTGCCGCTATGGATTCCCCAGTCCGGTATGGCGCTGGGCGTGCTGGTGCTGCTGCTGTCGCTACTGGACGACTGGGTACTGCTTGCGGGCGGGCATGAGCCGAGCTACCGCAACGCCGAAAAATCCCAACCCGTCAGCCTGACGGAAAACGTTTGAGCCGGAGCATTTGATGGACATGTCAATCGTCGGTCCGATGTTGATCGGTGCACTGGCACTGCTCTTGGTCGGTGGGGTGTGGATCGCTTTCGCCTTGTTGGGCCTCGGTCTTCTGGCCATGGCGCTGCTGACCCAAACCAACCCCGGCCCCCTGATGGCCACCACCATCTGGGGCGGTTCGACCAGCTGGTCGCTGACCGCCTTGCCCCTGTTCATCTGGATGGGCGAGATTTTAGTGCGCAGCCGGATCAGCGAAGACATGTTTCGCGGTTTGGCCCCGTGGCTCACCCGCCTGCCGGGCCGCCTGATGCACACCAACGTGATTGGCTGCGGCATTTTCGCCGCCATCTCCGGCTCGTCCGCAGCGACTTGCGCGACCATTGGACGCATGACGGTGCCGGAACTCAGCAAGCGCGGCTACCACGAGCCGATGGTCATTGGCTCCCTGGCCGGCGCCGGCACGCTGGGCCTTTTGATTCCGCCGTCCATCATCATGATTGTGTATGGCGTAGCCGCGGATGTGTCGATTGCACGGCTCTTCATTGCAGGCGTGCTGCCAGGCGTCATGCTGATGCTGCTGTTTTCAGGCTACATCGCCATCTGGGCCCTGCTCAACAAAGACAAGACGCCGCCGTCCGACATTCACATGAGCTTCAAGGAAAAGCTCTACGAGTCGCGCCTTTTGATTCCGACCGTCCTTTTGATTGTGGGCATCATCGGCTCCATTTACAGCGGTCTGGCCACGCCGACCGAAGCGGCGGTGGTCGGTGTGGTGGGCGCCCTGCTGCTGTCGCTTTTTTCCGGCACCCTGAGCATGCCCATTTTCCGGGAAACCGTGATGGGTGCCGTGCGTACCAGTTGCATGATTGCCTTCATCATGATCGGTGCCGCATTTTTGACCACCGCCATGGGCTTTATCGGCATCCCCAAGCTGCTGGCCCAATGGATCACGCTGCAGGGTTTTTCGGCCGGCATGCTGATTGCCGTGCTGACCCTGCTGTTCATTGTTCTGGGGTGCTTTCTTGACGGTATTTCAATGGTGGTGCTGACGGCGGCAGTGATTTTGCCGTCGGTTCAGGCGGTCGGCATTGACCTGTTGTGGTTTGGTATTTTTGTGGTGCTGGCCGTCGAGATGTCCCAGATCACGCCGCCCGTGGGTTTTAACCTGTTTGTGCTGCAAAGCATGACGGGCAAAGACCTGTTCACCATTGGCCGCTATGCCTTGCCGTTTTTTCTGCTGATGGTGGTGGCCGTGGTCCTGATTTATTTTGTGCCCAGCCTAGTCACCGCCTTGCCCCAGATGATGTTGGGCATTCGCTGAATTCGCCTCAGAGCACTATCCACCATGCTGCTAGCCCCTGAGTTCACCCGATCAAGCGCGCGCCTGGTCAGCCGATTGCCCGCGCACCTGCGCCGCAGTGCTGCCAGCGCCTGGGCCAGCGCCAACCTGCAGCGCGTCGCGGACAGCTTTCTCGAAGGGCCGTGTTTCGATGCATCCGGCAATCTGCTGATGGTTGACATCCCGTTCGGACGGATCCTGCGCTTGTCGCCATCGCTGCAGTGGGACGTGCTGGCCGAATACGACGGCTGGCCGAATGGGCTGAAAGTGGAAGGTGGCGCAAACGGGCCAGGCCGGACGGCGCTGGTCACGGACTTCCGGCGCGGTTTGCTGCGCCTTCATCTGGCCAGCGGAGAGGTAGAGGATGTGTTGCCGCATCGACACAGCGAAAGCTTTCGGGGGTTGAACGACCTGACCTGCGCCGGGGACGGAAGCATTTATTTCACCGACCAGGGGCAAAGCGGACTGCATGACCCCTGCGGACGGGTCTTTCGTCTGCGTCAGGGCAAGCTGGACATCCTGCTGGACCGCATTCCAAGCCCGAATGGTCTGGCCTTGAATCCGGCACAAAACCAGCTGTACCTGGCGGTCACACGTGCCAACGCCATCTGGCGTATCCCGCTGCAGCCCGATGGCGGCGTGTCCAAAGTGGGGTTATGGATCCAGCTCTCTGGAGGTACCGGGCCCGACGGGATGGCAGTCGACGCGGCGGGCAATCTTTACGTCGCACACATTGGCCTGGGCTGCGTCTGGGTCTTCAATCCCCGCGGTGAGGCGGTGCTGCGCATTGAAACGCCGGGTGACTTGCCCACCAACCTCGCCATCCATCCGCAGCGTGCCGAAATCTACATCACCGAAGCGTCTCGCGGTGAAGTGCTGGTGCACGCGCTGGCCGGCACCTGAGCAAGAACACCCCGCTTCGAAAGAATTAGGGTCAGACAGTTCGCAGTAACAGTAGTCAGTCTAGCGGGTTGAAGTCCCGTCCGGGGAATTGTCTGTGCGCCCCGGTAGCATGAGGAAGCGGCGTCGTGGCAACACGGGGTCGTGAGTTTCCACACAGCAAAAGAGCAGGCCGAAACGCAAGTGAACCTAGATGTAGCCTCGTTAACCAAATGGAGAAGCCGACCCTGTAGCCTGAAGGGGAAGGCCGTTGGATGGATGCAATGACAACAGAAATGGCAGCCATCGACTCCCGGGGTAGCAGGGTCGGCATGTTTTGGAAGATTTATTACCCAGTGCTGGAGACCCGTTACGGTGGTGGGGAGACCATCGACTGGTGCGTATAAGGAAACGAAAGCGCAGCAGGCCGTATCGGGAGTCGGAGGGGTTCATAGACCCCAAAAACCCTCCAAAAACGTTACTTTTTGAACTACGCCACATTTTGCGTGAAAGTGTTGCGTCTGCGGAAGACTGGCGGGTATCCGTCGGTATTAGCTAGGGCTGGCAGGGTGCAGATGCGAGGCGCGGGTGGGTTTCCTCGCCCAGCAGCCACAGCAGGCCCCCGGACAAGAACATCGACAGGGCGACGAACCAGAAGGCCGTGTTCATCTGGCCGGTGCTGTGCGCCACCAACCCCAGCCCGAGGCCTCCAATGCCATAGCCGAGATCGCGCCAGAAGCGGTAAATGCCAATCGCCGATCCGCGCCAGTTCGGGTGTGAGATATCGGCCACGGCCGCCGACAGGTTGGGGTAAAGCAGTGCCATGCCAAAGCCCGAGACGGCAGCCGACAGCGACCACCAAGCCACCCCTTGCCCTATCACCATCATGGCCACGCCGGCGCCGCAAATCCACATGCCCCACACATTGGGCCGGTGCCGGCCGATGCGGTCCGACAGCTTGCCCGTGAACAGTTGCGAGCCCCCCCAGACAAATCCATAGACGCCGATGATCCAGCCCACGTTCGGCAGGCTGATGCCCTGCTGGTAGAGAAATACTGGATAAAACACCCAGACCAGGGCATCGACAAACTTCTCCACTAGCCCGGCCTGGCAGAGCGCGGCCATCCTGCGATCACGCCAAGTCATCAGGGTAAACATCTCCCATGTGCTGGGGTTGGCGGAAACATGGGCCGGATAGCGGGGCGTCGGCCCGACGGATTTTCCTGCCGCGTGGCGCGCGCCTTCGGCTTTGGCCCAGGGCAGGGTTTCCTTGACGAAAAAGTGCGTCAATGCAAGGGCCGCAACCAGCACGATGAGACCAAAGACCAGCAAGCCCTGCCGGGCACCAAGAGCCGTGGCCATGTAGCCGGTGACGATGCCGGCAATGGCCACGCCCACATAGCCGGAAAATTCGTTGAGGCCGATGGTCAGGCCACGCTGGTCGGGGCGTGTGATGTCAAGCTTGGAAGTCTGCGTCATGGACCAGGTCAATCCCTGGTTTACGCCGAGCAGCACGGTCGCGGCCACAATCCAGCCCCAGCTCGTTGCATACAGGATCATGAAGGGGATCGGTACGGCGCACAGCCAGCCGAACAGCAGTACCTTCTTGCGCCCGATCTGTTCGGACAGGCGCCCGGCCACGAAATTGAGCGTTCCCTTGACGAAGCCGAAGGCCACAACAAAGGAGATAAGCAGCATGAAAGAGCCCTTGGGCACACCGAACTCGTCGCTGGCCAGGGCCGGCACGACAGTGCGCATCATGCCCAGCGTCAAGCCGACCAGCAGCACCTGGAGCAACTGGTAAACAAACTGGGCCTGGTTGTGGCGTATGCCATGAATGAGATCCATGCTTCAGGCCGCGATGTTCGCCGCGATGATCCGGTCCATGTCGGCCGGACGGGGCGGGATCTCGCTGGTCAGGGATGCGATGAACTCGTCGCGTGACATGGACAGCGCCGGGTTGCAGCGCTTCTCGAAGCCGATGGTCGAGGACGGCTTGCCCGACAGGCCGATGCCACAGGCGCTGCCGGCCTGATGTCCTGGGAAAATCTCGATCTCGTTGGGCAGGCTCAACAACTTGTCGTGCAGCGAATCGTGGAGTTGTCCCGCCATCTCGCGCTCCTTGCCGGCCAGATCAGGGCGTCCCACCGCCCCGACAAACAGCGTGTCTCCGGTCACGACAAACCAGGGCGTTTCGCCCCGACGGAGGTCGGAGACCAGCAAGCAGATGCTGTCGGCCGTGTGTCCCGGCGTATGGATCACCTCCACTAGGACATTGCCCAAATCGAGCCGCTGACCATGGCGCAATGGTTCGAAGTCGAAGGCTGTCACACCCCGGTCGGACTCATGCAGGCAATAAGGCACGCCAAGCATTTCAGCGAGCTTGCGACCGCCCGAATAATGGTCTGCATGGATGTGAGTGTCGATCACATGCGTGATGGTCACGCCGGCTTTGCGTGCTTCTTCGACGAACCACTCCTGGTCACCGGCCACCACATCCACGGCCACGGCCTTGGCATGTCCGGCACAACCGAAGAAATACGACAGCGAAGCTTCGCGGCTTGCGAGTTGTTTGAAAAACATGGTCTTCTACTTGATTTTTAAAACACGATGAAAGCTTGGGTTGATCAGGATTCGCCGGTCTTCTCCAGCGGCATGCCGGCAGCCCGCCACTCGGCCACGCCGTCCATGAGCTTGCGCACCCGGTAACCCTTGCCGGCCAGCAGCCTGAGCGCTTCGTCCGACAGCAGACAGAACGGCCCGCGGCAATAAGCCACGATGTCGTGATCCTTCGGCAACTCCGCCAGACGGCGCTCGATCTCGGGCAGCGGCATGGAGCGGGCGAACGGCAGGTGCGCCACCTCATATTCCTGCTGCGGTCGTACATCAATGACGATGAGTTCACCGCGCCGGGCCTGCTCAAGCAGAGCGGAGCGGCTCACCTGCGCGAGCTTGTCAGGTGCGGACACCATGCGCTGCAGCGCCATCTGCAACTCGAGCAAATGCTCCTCGGCCACCAGCCGCAGCGTGACCCATAAATTGGCGATGTCATCACTGCTCAGCCGATAGACCATGTACTTGCCGTCGCGTCGGCTTTCCACCAACCGTGCCGCCTTGAGCACCTTGAGATGGGCGCTGGCCAGTTGCATGTCAATCGACAGCTCGCGAGCCAGAACTTCTACCGTTTTTTCACCCTGTGCCAGCAGTTCGAGCAACTCCAGTCGCTTCGGGCTCGACACCGCCTTGCCGATGCGGGCGACCTGTTCGTAGAGAAGATCTTTGAGTTCACGCTTTTTCATGCAAACATTCTAACGTTTATTTGATTATATGGAAAATACTGCTGCTCAAGCACTGGGTAGTGGAGGACTGCGGCCGCGTCATCAACCCGGTGCCGTGGTCAATGCCATCAACGATGCGCTGCGGCCGCTGAAGGCCGAAGTCTGGTCACAACCGGTGACGCCGGAGAAAATCCTGCGCGCGCTGCGCAACCCTCAGTCCGGCTTGCGGGCCCAGAACGGGTAGCCGTAGACCCCGAAGGCACGGGCGCTCTTCTCGCCCGAGGCTTGCCCGAAGGTGTCGCAGGCCGGCCCGATGCGCACATCGACGAAACCGACCTCTTCCAGCATCGACCGCCAGCCTTCGCACGGAAGGCCACCGGCGATTCAGGCGGTCCAGAGGTCGATGTTCTGAAGCGCGGCTGCGGGGACGGGTTTGCTGTTGGCAATGTCCGCGAACTGTAGCCGCCCCCCCGGGCGCAGTACCCGCCAGATTTCCTGAAACACTTGTTTTTTGTCGGCGCAGAGGTTGATCACGCCGTTGCTGATCACCACGTCGGCCCAAGCGTCCTCGACCGGTATCTTCTCGAGTAACCCCTCCCGGAACTCCACGTTGCCCAAACCCATTTGCCGGGCGGAGTCGCGCGACTTGGCGAGCATCTCGTCGAGCATGTCGATGCCGATAACAGATCCGTCGGGCCCGACCTGGTTCGCGGCGATGAAGCAATCGAAGCCCGCGCCCGAACCGGCATCGACGACGCGCTCGCCCGTTGCCAGCCGCTGCGTCGACAAGGGGTTGGCGACACCGGCAAACGATTCGACGGCCACATCCGGCATGGCATCGACCACGCTGCTGTCGTAGCCGAGACGGCGGGCCAGCGGCCGGCCCGTGTGGAAGTGGAATTGGCCATGGGGATCGATCGCGACGTCGCGATACTTGCTTTTGACCTGTTCCCGCAATTGCACCGGATCGACCGGCAAGTTATCGTTCATGGGACACCTCCTTGGGAGAAAAACCGTTACAAAGGGCTACCGACGGCTTATTATGAGCACCCGCATTACCGAAGTCAATCACCGTGCGCCATTCGATGTCTTCCTGCCCGTCTACTTCCTCGCCGCTGCCCTCGGTGGATGGCGTGATGCGCTGTCCCGAAGCGCAAACGCTGGTGGCCAGGCATGGACGCGACGCCGTGGTGAACATGGTGCGCCGGGTGCTCGCGCAAGCGCGTGCCGAGCAGGTCACAATTGCGGCCGGCCCGCTGGTGCTGGCCGAGGTGTCGGCCCGGCTGGCGCTGTCGGCGCAGCCGAGCTTGCGAGCGGTTTTCAACCTGACCGGAACCGTGCTGCATACCAACCTGGGCCGGGCCGTCCTGCCAGCCGAGGCCATCGAGGCGATGGTGGATGCTGCGCGAGGCGCGGTGAACCTGGAATACGACCTGGAACTTGGCGAGCGGGGCGAGCGCGATGCGCACCTCGAACCGATGCTGTGCGAACTGACCGGTGCCGAGGCGGCCACCGTGGTCAACAACAACGCGGCCGCCCTCCTGCTGGTGCTCAACACCCTGGCCATGGGCAAGACCGTGCCGACCTCGCGCGGCGAGCTGGTGGAGATCGGCGGCTCCTTTCGCCTGCCCGACATCATGGCGCGATCGGGTTGCCGCCTGCTCGAAGTCGGGACCACCAACCGCACGCATCTGCATGATTTCGCCCAGGCCATCGGTCCCGATAGCGGCCTGGTGCTGAAGGTGCACGCCAGCAACTTCGTCATCGAAGGCTTCAGCGCGAGCGTGCCCGAAGCCGAGCTGGCCGGCCTGTGCCGCAGACGGGGCGTGCCCTTCGTGGTCGACCTGGGCAGCGGCGCACTGGTCGATCTGTCACGCTTCGGCCTGCCGCATGAGCCGACGGTGGCCCAGGCGCTGAAGAACGGCGCCGATCTGGTGACCTTCAGCACCGACAAGCTGCTCGGCGGGCCCCAGGCCGGGGTCATCGCCGGCCGAGCCGACCTGGTGGCGCAGGTGCGGCGCAACCCGATGAAGCGCGCCCTGCGGGTGGACAAGCTGACCATCGCGGCCCTGGCGGCCGTGCTGCGCCTGTATGCCGACCCCGACCGTCTGGTGCAGCGCTTGCCGACGCTGCGCCTGCTCACCCGGACCCAGGGCGAGCTGCAGGCCTTGGCGCAGCGCGTGCGACCGGCGCTGCAGTCGGCGCTGGGCGCCGCGCACGACGTCCAGATCCTCGACTGCGACAGCCAGATCGGCAGCGGCGCACTTCCAGTGCGCACCCTGCCCAGCGCCGGGCTGGCGATCCATCCGGGCAGCGCGGCGCTGGCCCTGGCATTTCGCCGCCTGCCGGTACCCGTGCTCGGCCGCCTGCACAACGGCCGCTTCCTGCTCGACCTGCGCTGCCTGCAAGACGAAGACGGCTTTGTGGCGCAACTGCCCCGGCTGGCGGCCGCCTCATGATCGTTTCCACGGCGGGCCATGTCGACCACGGCAAGACCTGCCTGGTCAAAGCGCTGACCGGGGTAGATACCGACCGGCTGCCGGAGGAGAAGCGGCGCGGCCTGACGATCGAGCCGGGCTTTGCCTACTGGCGCTTGCCCGAAGGACCGGTGATCGGCTTTGTCGATGTTCCCGGACACGAACGCTTCATCCACAACCTGCTCGCAGGCGTGACCGGCATCGACTTTGCCCTGTTGGTGGTCGCCGCCGACGACGGGCCGATGCCGCAGACCCGCGAGCACCTGGCGATCCTCGACCTGCTGGGCGTGCACCGCGGCGCGGTGGCCCTGACCAAGGTCGATCGCGTGCCGGCCGGGCGGGTGGAGGAAGTCGCCGGCCAGATGCGGGACCTGCTGGCGGATTCGGCACTCGCCGGTGTGCCGGTTTTTCCGTGCTCGGCGTTGAGCGGCGCCGGCGTGGACGACATCGCCCGCTATCTCGAACAGCAGGCCCGCGAGTTGCCTAGGCGCAGCGCCGACGGGAATTTCCGGCTGGCGGTCGATCGCCGCTTCCACCTGGCCGGTGCCGGCCTGATCGTCACCGGCAGCGTGGTCAGCGGCAGCGTCGCGGTCGGCGATTCGGTCCGGCTCCTGCTGGACGGCAGCGAGGCGCGGGTGCGCTCCATCCACGCGCAGGACACGGCGGTGGCGCTGGGCCGTGCGGGAGAGCGCTGCGCCCTGAACCTGATCGGCGCTAACCTGCACCGGGAACGGATCAACCGTGGCGACTGGGTCGTGGCCGGCGATGTGCCGCCGCCCGTGTGCCGCATCGACGCGCGCCTGCGGGCATTGCCGGGACAGCCCGTAGCACACTGGTCGGCGGTGCATGTGCATCTGGGCGCGGCCCATGTGACCGGACGGGTGGCCGTGCTCGAAGGCACGGCCATCGCCGCGGGCGAAAGCGGCCGGGTGCAGCTGGTGCTCGAACAGGCCATCGGTGCGCTGCGCGGCGACCGCTTCATCGTGCGCGACGCCTCGGCCCGCCATACGCTGGGCGGTGGCAGCGTGATCGACGTGTTCCCGCCGGCCCGGGGCCGGGCCCGGCCGGCGCGCCTGGCTTACCTGGCCGCCATGGAAATCGACGACCACCCGACGGCCCTAGGCGCACTGCTGGCGCCATCGGCGGCAGGCCTGGCGCTTGACCGCTTCGCGGCCAATCGCAACCTCCGGCCGCAGGAATCGGCTCTGCTGTACCAACGCGTCCCGATGAAGCTGCTGCAAAGCCGCGTCGGCCCGCTGGGTTTTGCGCCAGCCCACTGGGAACGCTGGCGCGGTGAGGTGATCGAGGCCCTGGCCGACTGGCACCAACGCCATCCGGACCGGGTAGGCCCCGCTGCCGAGCGGGTGCTAACGGGACGCGAAGGTCCTGCGTTACCGCGCGAAGCGGTACTGGCCGTGGTGACGGAACTGGCGCGAGAAGGGCGGCTGGTGCGCGAGATCACGGGCGTTCGTCTGCCGGCCCATCGGCCGCAGCTTCGACCTGCGGATGAGGCGCTGTGGCAGCGCCTGCAGCCCTTGCTCGAAGGCCGCGGGCTGCGGCCGCCGACGCTTGCCGAACTGGCCGCCGAACTGGGCGAGGAGGTGCCGCCCCTGGAAACGGCGCTGTCGCGGCTGGCGCACCATGGGCTGCTGATCCCGGTGTCGAGGAAGCGCTTTTTTCCGCTGGCGGCGGTGGCGACACTCACGGAGCTGCTGCAGCAGGAGCAACAGGCCAACGGCAAGGTCACCGCCGCCGGATTCCGCGACCGCTCACACATCGGACGCAACCTTACAATCGAAGTGCTGGAGTACTTCGATCACGTGGGCTTGACCCGCCGCAGCGGCGATGCCCGGGTACTGATTCCATTTTCCCCCGACGAACACGGAAGAGACTCGCACCCCGGTGGGGCGCCCGGACTTCAAATCCGGTGAGAGGCGTCAGACGT
>JBCKNC010000075.1:0-12828 GCA_038902915.1 Polaromonas sp. | reverse complement strand
AATTTATAGAGGTGCCCTTATAGGCAAACCATCCAAAATTCACATGGTCCGTGTTACCCAAAAACGTTACTTTTTGAACCCCGCCGGCCAGGGTTAGGCCCGTATCCTCAGGGGTGGGTCGAAATTTCGACGGGCAGCGAGGCGGTGATCATTGTCGCTATGCTCGTGAGTTCTTCCCACAGGCCGGAGGTGTTCTTGCGGAATACCAGTTCGGGGCTGGCATTGACCACGCTCCATACCTTGCGGTCGATTTCAGCGCGCAACTCGCCCGGACGCCAGACGATGTAGCCGACGTAATAGCGCGCGTCATTGGGCGTGTCCTCGATCACCTTGTCGACGATATTGATGCTCATGGCGAGGTACCTGTCCTTGGTCAGGCCGATGGTGCCCTTGCCTGGATTCTTTTCACTTTTCACCACCGCCACCACCGCACCACGCGACATCGGGCCGCCGAAAAATACCGGCTCGGAAACCTTCTTGGAGGGCTGGTGCTCGGGAAACAGGCTGGAGAGCGTGCTCTGCGTCGGGCGATTGACGATAACGCCAATGTGACGGTCATTCTCGACGGACACCACAATCACCACGGACTGGCGGTAGTTGGCATCGCGCAGGCCCGGCGAGGCAACCAGTATCACTGTATCGGGTTCGGCGCCCTGTGCCTGGGCGAGCACGTGAGGCGATGCAGCGACCATTGAAAAAACGATCGTTAGGGCCAGAGTGGGCCAGAGCTTCATTTGTCCGCATCCTTTCGCATCTTCGATTTCGCCGGGATCCGCCTGGTTCCCGGGGCCGCTTTCCGTAAAGCATACCGGAAACAGGAAGTCAGGTGGTCATCGACCATGCCGACCGCCTGCATGAAGGCCTAGCAGATGGTTGTTCGGCGTGGTTAAAAATCGGGTAACACTTTTTCGGGTGACCATCGGTTGAGTCATAGGCAAACCATCGAAAATTCACATCGTCAGTGTTACCTAAAAGCGGCGCTTTTTGAACCACGCCGCCAACCCTTTCGCCGTGGTTTGGGCGGCCCATGAGGATGGCTTGGCTAAAAAAGTTGATCAGTTGCTGTTGATTCAGTAGCTGCTTGCACCTGTCCTGATTGGGCTAGAGGTCTTTTTTGTTCATAAGCTGGCTCTTCTCCGGCTTTCACCAGTGTGGCAGCGCGAACCCCCAGCAGGCGCAGCCGCTTGTCCAGCGGCACCCGTTTCAGGCACAGGCCGGCAATTTTCCGGATGGTTTTCGCGTCGGCGATGAACTGCTCAAGCGTCTGGTCGCGGGTCACGCTTTTGAAATCGTCATAGCGCAGCTTGATGCCAATGGTTTTGGCCAGATAGCCCTTGCGCTGCAGATCGGCCGCCACCTGCTCGCACAGCCGGGTAAAGATGGCGCTCAGCTCGGCCTTGTCGCGTTGCGCATGTAGGTCGTGGTCAAACGTGGTTTCGCGGCTCATGCTGACGGGCTCGCTCTCGGTCACCACCGGGCGCTCATCGCGGCCCCAGGCGGCCTCATGCATCCAGGCACCAGTGGCTTTGCCGAAGTGCGCGATCAAAAACGCCGGGTCTTGCGCTGCCAGCTCGCCGATGCTGTGAATGTTCAGTCTGGCGAGCTTTTCGTCGGCCTTGGGGCCAATGCCGTTGATCTTGCGGCAGGGCAGCGGCCAGATGCTTGCTTGCAGGTCGTCCTCATGAACAATCGAAATGCCATTGGGCTTGTTGAATTCGCTGGCCATCTTGGCCAGCAGCTTGTTGGGCGCCACGCCGACCGAGCAGGTCAGGCCGGTTTTGTCGAAAATGCTTTTCTGGATCAGCCGCGCCAGCACCCGGCCGCCTTCGCGCTGGCCGCCCGGCACCTCGGTGAAGTCGATGTACACCTCGTCCACCCCCCGGTCCTGCATCAGCGGCGCGATCTCGGTGATGGTGCTTTTAAACAGCCGCGAGTATTTGCGTATCTCGTCAAAATCCACCGGCAAGACGATGGCTTGCGGGCACAGCTTGGCCGCCTTCATCATGCCCATGGCAGAACCCACGCCAAACTGCCGCGCCGCATAGGTCGCCGTGGTGATCACGCCGCGCCCCACGTAGTCCAAGAGCCGCGGAAAATCCGCCACCGGAATGAAGCGAAGCGCGCGCTCGCCCCCTGCGTCATGTCTCGCCAGCAAGGCCTCGTCCAGCGTGCGCCGCCCGCCGCCAATCACCACCGGCAAGCCCTTGAGTTGCGGATAGCGTAGCAGTTCAACCGACGCGAAAAACGCGTCCATGTCGAGGTGGGCAATGCGGCGAAGTTTGGGCAAGGTTGAAGCGGGGGAAAGGAAAAGGAAATTCAACCGCATAAGGCCAAGTATGGCACCGAAAAGCGTCCTCAAGAGTCGTGCTTTCCTTGATGTGGTGATCTGAATTCCCAAGGTTTTTCCGCCCACCGGCACAAACGACATGTAACCACCGGCCGTAGCACTGCACACCACCAGCGCGGTCATGCCGGGCACGCTGCCTGTTGATTGGCGCTTTGCGCTGGTGGCAACGCACCCAATATCGCAATACGGCACAGCGAAAGATTTTCAGGGCTTGGGCGACCTCCTGCCCTGAATCCCCTATCATTTGGGTGCCGGGCGCTGTCCGGTTTGAGTATCTATGCCACCTACCGTCAACCCATCACTTGTTGAATTGCATCACCTGACCTTTGGCTACGGGGAGCGCGCCATTCTGGATGACGTTTCCCTGCGCATTCCAAGGGGCAAGATCACTGCGCTGATAGGGCCGCAGGGCGGTGGCAAGACGACGACACTGCGTTTGATGGGCGGCCAGAGCCGTGCGTGGTCGGGGCAAGTGCTGTTTGACGGGCAAGATATCACCCCCATGAATCAGAAGCAACTCTATGCAGTCAGGCGTCGCATGGGCATGCTGTTTCAGTTCGGCGCCTTGTTTGCTGACCTGAGCGTGTTTGAGAACGTTGCCTTCCCGCTGCGTGAACATACCGATTTGCCCGAATCACTGATCCGTGACATTGTCTTGATGAAGCTCAATGCGGTGGGCCTGCGAAATGCGCGTGACCTCATGCCCAGCGAAGTGTCGGGAGGGATGGCCAAGCGTATTGGAATAGCGCGTGCGATTGCACTGGACCCAGAATTGGTGATGTACGACGAACCTTTTTCCGGTCTCGATCCGATTTCGCTTGGTGTCGCAGCGCGCCTGATTCGCCAGCTCAATGATTCCATGGGACTAACCAGTATTTTTGTGTCGCATGAACTCAAACAAACCCTTGAAATTGCCGACCATGTGGTCATTCTGGACAATGGAAAGGTCGCGTTCCAAGGCACTGTGGATGAGGTACGCAAGAGCACCGATCCGCTGGTGTTCCAGTATGTGAATGAACGCCCGGATGGCCCGGTGCGGTTTTATTACCCGGCCGTCGCGATTGAAGAAGATTTTGGTGTCTCCACCAAATCCAAATAAACGCCTGATGAAGGAAATTCAACCGCTTCAACCGCATGAGGACAGCAGCACGAACCGCCCGGGAAATATCTCTACTGCTGACGACCGCTTTTGTCCGTGAGCGGCACGAAGCGCACCAACAGCACGTTACGCCGGATGGTCGTGCCGTCCGCCTGCTTTTCGATCAGCAACAGCGTCTGCGGGCCGCCCTGGCTGCCGACCGGGATCACCAGCCGACCGCCTGGCTTCAACTGATCAATGAGAGGCTGCGGCACCTCGCGCGCCGCGGCAGTGACCATAATGGCATCGAAAGGCGCGTGCTCGGCCCAGCCCTGATAGCCGTCACCGACCTTCGCCACCACATTGCGATAACCCAGAGTCTTCAGGCGTTGCGCGGCTTCCCGCCCCAGCGGCTCGACGATCTCTATGGTATAGACCTCGCGCGCGAGTTCTGAAAGCACTGCTGCCTGATAACCGCAGCCGGTGCCGATCTCGAGCACCTTGTCCGCAGGCTTCACGTTCATGAGATCGGTCATCAGCGCCACAATGAACGGCTGGGAAATGGTCTGGCCGTGTCCAATCGGCAACGGCCGGTTGTCGTAGGCATAGCGCTCGTCTCCAGGCAGCACGAAGCGATGGCGCGGCACCTTGCGCATCGCCGCCATGGTCTGCTGGCTCAGCGCTTCGCGTCCGGTTTCGTGTCGCGTCTCGCGCGTGAGCTGCGCGATGTCTGCCAGCAACCTGCTGCGCGGAGATTCAAAAATGTCCTGGGCGTGGGCAGTCATTATCCCTCCTGCTGTTAGAGCCAGGCCGCCGAACAGCGTCTGCCGGATACAACGCAGGAAAAAGGATAGGAAATTCAGCTGCATGAGCCCAAGTATCTCACCGTATCGAGAGTTTTTGCCCCATTGGGCACAAGCCGGGTGCCGACCTGCCAAATGGCGCAGCCCTACCCCGGCGGCCAAAGTGCAGGCGGTCATCAATCCAATCGAACCTGTCCTGGTCGCACCGTTACGAGTAACAAAGCCACCCGGAAAACCGTCACCAGTCGCTATGCTGGCGCTGGCCTGCACTGCCAATGCTGAAACCATCACCGGCCTGGTTGTCGGTATTACCGATGGCGACACCATCACCGTGTGGCTGCCGACAAGGTGCAGCACAAGATTCGACTGTCCGGTATTGATGCGCCTGAGAAAAAACAGCCATTCAGCAACCGATCCAAAGAATCACTGTCTGCCCTGGCCTTCGACAAGACTGTGAATGTCGAGACAAGCAAGCGAGATCGCTACGGGCGGCAAATCGGTAAGGTGCTGGTCAACGGGCGGGATGTCAACCTGGTGCAGGTCGAGCGCGGCATGGCCTGGTTCTATCGGCAGTATCAGCGCGGCACGGTGTCTTCAACTCGACGCTGTCGCCATCCTTGCGTCTGTAGTTGGTTGGGTGGGTTTTCATGTCGTTCCACTATTTCTTTACAAAGGCACCACCCGGCAAGTGATCGAGCCACCACAGTGCGTTATTGGGGTTCTGCGTTCATGTGATGCATCCTGCGAGGACGAGCGCCAGCGCGATGAGGATAATTGTTTTCATTTCAGGCTCTCCAATACGCCACGATAGGCATCAAAGTCCATTGCGCTGAGGTCGCCATTAGCACCCAAAATATCCTCAACGCAGCGCACTGCCTCAAGGAGTGCTGGCATTAAGTTGTGGGCGAGGGTGATGAAAATAGCGTTGTCCCCTGCTGACCAGGTATCAAATGGCTGCTGGTATGTTCGGCAGATTATTACGTCCTGGCAATCTACTACGATAGCGTGGCCGTCGGGCTCTGCGTCGTGGCCCCACCGCTCTGGTGTCGCTGCTGAATACGCCGCCTTGAGTTGTTCGAGTTGGTTCATTTCAGTTTCTCCAGAGAGGGGCATCCTTACACCCAGGTCACATTGTCCCAGGGGTGCACCACGGTCATTCACACCGACGGCATACATGATCTTCACCGCGCGGGTCTCGATGCGGCGCTGCCGCGCCACCAGTTCGTTAAGTGTCTTATGAATGCCCTCGAAGGTCAATGGTGTTTCGTCGGGAATCATGTTGACCACCTTAAAAACACCAGCCCATGAGGGCCAGTTCTTCGGCCCCGACAAAAGACATGCCCTGAATTCAAAGGGATTAAGACAAATGCGCTGAAACAGTAGCTATTGTTTTGATAGCGAATTGCGCACATTCCACGAGGGCTAGAGCACTAAAATCGGTGTGGTTCAAAATCGGGTTTTTTCGGGTGGCCATCTGTCATAGGTCATCCAAAATTCACATTGTCCGTGTCAACCAAAAACTTTTTAAACCACGCCCAGTCACCTCAGGGAAAGCCCATTTTCTCAGGACGGTTTACGGTGCCATACTTGGCCTCATGCGGTTCAATTTCCTAGCCTTCTGCCAATATCAGTTCGTCCTTTTGCGCATGGCTGAGTGAACTAAGATCGGGCAGGCTTTGCATGGTCGGCATTGTCGCTCACATTTTCATAGCGACCTGAGTAGTTGCCAGTTTTCTATCTAATCAATCAGGAGCCCTTATGTACAAAGCGATAACTGCTATTTTTTTTGGAGTGCTGGCCTTGCCTGCCATGGCCCAGATGACGCCTGCCGGCGTCTGGCACACGATTGACGACAAGACCGGCGAAGTGTCGTCGGAGGTGCGCATTGTCGACAACGCCGGACTGCTGTCTGGCAGCATCGAAAAGCTGCTGCGCAAAGACGCCAAGCAGGACGCAGTCTGCGAGAAATGCACGGATGACCGCAACGACAAACTGGTGCGGGGACTGGAGATCATCCGCGGCGCCCAAAAAACCGAGGGCAAGGAGGTCTGGGAGGGCGGGCGAATTCTGGACCCCGATAACGGCACCGTTTACAAGCTCAGGCTGACGCCGGTCGATGGCGGCAAAAAACTCGAAGTGCGCGGGTTTGTCGGCTTCTCCCTGCTGGGCCGGACCCAGACCTGGATTCGGGTTTCCTAGTCAGTCCCCAAGGCTTCTCGATTCAATTTTCAGGAACAACCATGTCCCGCTTTATAGAAACATTGACATGCGGGCAAGCCCACAAGATTGATGCGGTGCCCTTACTTTGATGGCACTCACCCCAGGGAGAATTCATCCATGAAAAGTTTGACCCGTTCTTTGTTGCTGGCGCTGGCGCTCACCACGGGCGCGTGGGTGCCGGTGCAGGCGCAAACGTTTGAGATGCGGCCAGAGCTGACAAGCGCGGTTTATGGCGTGATGCTGACCCAGTGCCACCCTGGGAGTTCAGGCATAACAAGAGCAAGCCCTGAAACAGTCGCTATCGCAGGAGCCTGGGGAGGGTGCTGATGCCATGCCGGACTGGGATATGACCAGCCAATCAGCACCCGACTACCCCGAAGATCAGCGCACAGACGGGTGAACCTGCTGACCTAAAAAGCGACGACTGCGCCGGGGTAGGGTTGTGCTCGTGGGTCGCCAGACGCGTCGTTGCTGACTATGGGGCGCAAATTCTTTGGCAATTAGGCCGGCGATTGAGAGTCAGCACGCTTTTTGAGGCAACTTTTTGATGGGATACTTGGCCTCATTCGGTTGGAAGTCCTATCCCTAGATGGTGAAGAGGGACCTCGCGCGCTGGACCAAGGTCGTCAACGACTCCGGCGCCCGAATCAACTGACCCCGACCCCTCCATACCTAACCTCCTCTAAAGGACTGCTCATGGCCTCCGCGATCGACGTGCATACGCACATGCTGAACAACGACTACCTCGCCCTACTCGAAAAGCACGGCGGACCAAAATTGACGTTGAAGGAGGTCGTCGGCGGGA
Source organism: Polaromonas sp. (assembly GCA_038902915.1). Classification (GTDB taxonomy): domain Bacteria; phylum Pseudomonadota; class Gammaproteobacteria; order Burkholderiales; family Burkholderiaceae_C; genus Polaromonas. Next base: position 5,575 of record JBCKNC010000075.1, on the reverse strand, counting down.
TGCGCGCGATCCACCTCGAGGATGCACCGTTCATGACACCGGTGCCCGAGATGTTCGACTACGCCAGCCGCATCACCATGATGGACGACGTCGGCATCGACGTCTCGGTGATTTCGCTGACCTGCCCCAATGTGTACTGGGGCACGCCCGAGGTCAGCCTGCAGGCCGCGCGCATCATGAACGACGATATGGCCGCGGCGCGCACGCGTTATGGCGGTCGCATCGAGTATTTCTGCTCTCTGCCGTGGCAGCACGCCGAGCTCGCGCGCGCCGAGCTCGCGCGCGCCAAGAGCCGCGGCGCGGCCGGTGTGATGGTGCTGGCCAATATCGCTGGCCAGCCGCTCACCGCCCCTGAGTTTGTCCCCGTGTGGCAGGCCATCGATGACCTGGGCTTGCCCGTGCTCATCCACCCGACGGCACCACCCGGCGTAGCCGCGATGCAGATGAACGAGTTCCAGCTCACCGCGTCGATCGGGTTTACTTTCGATACCACGCTCGCGGTGTCGCGCATGCTCTATGACGGTTTCTTCGATCGTTACACGAAGCTGAAGATCATCGCTTCGCACGGGGGTGGTGCGTTGCCGTACCTGATGGGACGGCTGGACCAGTGTTTCCACAATATCGCCGCCTGCCGCACCCGGACCCAAAGCGCGCCCTCAAGCTATATGGGCCGGCTCTACGCGGATTCGGTGGTCTTCACGACGCAGGCGCTCGACGCGTGCCTGGAGGTCTTCGGCGATGACAATGTGTTGTTCGGCACCGACTACCCGCATACCATTGGCGATCCGCGCGGTTGCATGACGCGCGTGAACGCCCTGCATGGCGCGCGCCGCGAGAAGGTGCGCGGTGGCAACGCCCAACGCATCTTCGGGTTCTGAACCCGTCCGCGCTTGCGCTCCCCCAGCTGCCGAACCTCCGCGCCGAGTACAAGAAGATGTTCTTCCAGTCCAATGCTGAGCGCTTGTTCCGCTTGTTCCGCTTGTTCCGCTTGCCGACGCTTGCCGCGCGTGGAACCCGGCTTGGCGCATCCCACCCAGCCTGAATACAATACAGCAGTCAGTGCAAGCATGTCGGACCCGCCCAAGGCACTGCTGGCCCAAGAGCGGTACGCGACCCGGGTGGGTCTGGAGTTTCAGGAGACAAGATGATCCGTTCCCTTCGAATTGCCGCTGCCGTCATTCTCGCGGCATGCTCCTTGCCGTCCGGGCTTCTCGCCCAGCCCGCCGATTACCCCAACAAGCCCATCCGAATGGTCGTCACATTTCCGCCCGGAGGCAGCGCCGATGCGGTCGTGCGCATGATCGTCCCGCGACTGACTGAAAGGCTCGGCCAGCAGGTGGTGGTGGATAACCGTCCCGGCGCAGGCGGCAATATCGGCCTGAGTGTGGTGGCCAAGGCGCCGCCCGACGGCTACACCTTGGGGCTCGGCGCGGCAGGCGCGCTCGCGATCAACTCCAGCCTGTACGTCCAAATGCCGTTCGATCCGCTGAAGGATCTGACGCCAGTAAGCATGCTGGCTGCGATTCCCTTCGTCATCGTCGGCAATCCTGCCCTGGCGGCGCGGTCCCTGAAAGAACTGATCGCGTTCGCCAAGATGCATCCGGACAAATTATCCATAGGTCATGGGGGCAACGGCACAGTAATGCATTTGGCGGCGGCGCTGTTCATGCAGATGGCCGACATCAAAATGGTCGTAGTGCCCTACAAGGGGTCGGGCCCAGCAGTACTGGATGTTTTGGGCAACCAGATTTCACTGGCGGTGGCGGATCTGCCCTCCACGCTGCAGCAAATCAAGGCGGGCAAGCTGATCGCCTACGCGGTCACCAGCCCGCAGCGCCTGCCGATGCTGCCGGACGTGCCGACGGTATCTGAAGCCGGGCTCGCGGGCTATGACTCCACCGGCTGGTTCGGCGTGGTAGCGCCTGCCGGCACGCCACCAGCCATCATTGCCAAGCTCAACGCAGAGATAAGGGCAGCACTGAACGACGAGCAAATCAAGACCAACATGCGCAACCTCGGCGTAGAGCCGTCAGGGGGTACATCGGAAGCTTTCGACGCCTACATCCGCGCGGAGACGCTCAAATGGACCAACGTGATCAGGCGCGCCAACATAAAAATTGATTGAAGCCGGAGGAGCAGCTCTGAGGATAAAGGGGACGCTTCCCTTTTACGCCACCAATAGACAATAAAGGGTAGCGTCCCCTTTATTCTTATGAATTAATAGGTTGTCAAGAAATGGTAATTAATAAGGTTAAATATGTAATTTGGCGTCGTTCAAAATCGGGTTTTTCGGGTGGCCATCGATTGAGTCAACCATCCAAAATTCACACTGTCCGTGTCAACCAAAAACGTTACTTTTTGAACCACGCCCCTTCATCCACCAGGAGATTTTATGAACACACTGAACAGACTGGCTGCGGCAGCTGCAATGGCCCTCATGGCAAGCCTTTCGACGGCGCAGGACTATCCCGCCAGGCCGATCCGTCTCATTGTTCCGCTGACGGCCGGATCGGGCGCTGACATTGCCGGGCGCATTGTCGCCAGGCATCTGAGCGAGGCATGGAAGCAGCCGGTGATCGTCGAGAACCGGCCTGGCGCGGGTGGGCAGATTGGCACGCAGGCGGTTGTGAAGGCCGAGGCCGATGGCTACACCCTGCTGGTGCAATCGGCCTCCCACGCCGCCAACTCGGCGATCTACAAATCACTGCCCTACGATCCGCTGAAAGACTTGGTCGATGTGGCCATCCTTGGCTTCACGCCCTACGTCATGGTGACGGCCAAAGGCGGCGAGTACGCCTCTGTGAAGACCTTGATCGACGCGGCAAAAGCCAAGCCTGGCGGCATCGCTTTTGCCTCGGCTGGCGTGGGCAGTTCAACGCATCTTGCCGCCGAATACTTTGCCCAGGTGGTGGGCGTGAAAATGCTGCACGTGCCCTACAAGGGATCACCCGAGGCGATTCTGGACACCATGGCCGGGCGCACCGCTTTTTACATGGCGCCGATCAACACGGTGGTGGGGCAAATGAAGGAGGGCAAGCTGGCCGCGCTGGGCGTATCCACGCGGCGCCGGGCGGACGTCATGCCCGAGGTGCCTACGCTGGCCGAGCAGGGCCTCACCGATTTCGACATCACGCTGTGGTTTGGTGTCTGGGCTCCCGCAGGCACGCCCGCTGCGATTGTGAACAAGCTCAACGCCCAGGTGAGCACCATCCTGCAAAGTGCGGAAGTGCGCGAGCAGTTTTCCAAGCTGGGCATCACGCCGGCCCCGATGCGACCGGACGAGTTCGGCCGTTTTGTGCGCGAGCAGATCACGACCTACCAGAAGATCGTCAAGCAGGCCGACATCCAGCCGCTCTAGGGTCCGCAGGAACCATCGAGGTTCTGTGGTTCTGTCCGTCAGACGTCTCCTGCGTGGGCAAGTCGGCCCGTGCTTTGTGAAAATTGGCGCAGTGCAGGAAGCCACCCGATTCACCCGCCATGAATAGTGGGAGTTACCCCGATTGAGGGAAGGCCGGATTACTCTGAAACTGCGTTTCCCAATCCCTTTATTTCTCTATCAATCAACGAATGGATCAGCTTGTGACTTCCCGTGTCAAGGTCAATGGTGTCGAGATCGCCTACCGTTTTGACGGTCCGGCACAAGGCCAGGTGGTGTTGCTGAGCAACAGCCTGATGTCGAACTACGACATGTGGGACTGGACCTTGCCCGCGCTGACGGACCGCTACCGCGTGCTGCGTTACGACACGCGTGGTCACGGGCGCTCCGGCACCACGCCCGGCCCCTACACGATCGAGCTGCTCGGAGACGATGCGGCCGCGCTGCTCGATGCGCTGGAGATCAAGGCGGCCCATTTTGTCGGGCTGTCGATGGGGGGAATGATCGGGCAGCAACTCGGGGCGCGATATCCGGAAAAGCTGCTGTCACTTTCGCTGTGTGACACCGCGAGCGAAATGCCACAGCGCAGCCTGTGGGAGGAGCGTCTTGAGATCGCGCGCAGGCAGGGTGTGGCGGGCCTGGTCGATGGCACGATCAAGCGCTGGTTCACCGCGCCGTTCATCCAGCGTGCCCCGGGGGACATCGACAAAGTGCGCGCCTTTATCCTGAGCACAGGTGCCGAGGGCTACATGGCATGCGCCGGTGCCGTGCGCGACATGGCTCAGACCACCATGCTGCTGAAAATCAAGACGCCGACGCTGATCATGACGGGCCGGCAGGACCAGGCTTGCACGGTGGACCAGGCCACGGTGTTGCACCGCATGATCGACAACTCGGAGCTGTTGATCCTGGAAGATGCGGCCCACCTTGCCAATATCGAGCAACCCCAGGCGTTCAACCTCGCGCTGCGCAGCTTCATTGATCGCGTCGATGGCCGCCTGACCGAAGCACCCCGCAATCGCTGATTCCCGCCTTCATGGCGTGGTTCAAAATCAATGGGATGGACGCCCCCACCCTAAACGGCATTGAAATGTGCCAAAGTGGAGTTGCGTAACAACCACTTAAACCGAATAGGAGCGTCCGACATGAAGATTACAACATTAGGCCTTGATTTGGCCAAAAACGTGTTTCAGATTCACGGCATCAATGAGTTGGGCAAGCCGGTCATCAAGAAACAACTCAAGCGCAACCAGTTGGCCGAGTTCTTCGTCAACCTGCCGCCCTGCTTGATTGGCATGGAAGCGTGTGGCGGCGCTCACCACTGGGCACGCAAGCTCCAGGGGTTCGGCCACACAGTCAAACTGATGGCCCCGCAGTTCGTCAAGCCCTATGTCAAGACCAACAAGAACGATGCGGCCGATGCCGAGGCCATCTGCGAAGCAGTAGCGCGGCCCAATATGCGCTTTGTGCCGATCAAGAACGTCGAGCAGCAGTCCGTGCTGGCCCTGCACCGCGTGCGCCAAGGCTTTGTGAAGGCCCGCACCGCTCAGGCCAACCAGATCCGGGGACTGCTGGCGGAGTTTGGCCTGATCATTCCCCAGGGCATCGGGCACATCGCTAACCGGGTGCCGGAACTCATTGAGGATGCCAGCAATGAGTTGCCGGGAGCGTTTCGGCTACTCGTGCAACGCCTGCTCGATCACCTCAAGGAGCTCGATCGTCAGGTGGGTGAATTGGAAACGCAGATCCAGCAGTGGCACCGCAGCAGTGATGCCAGCAGCAAACTGGCCCAAATCCCAGGCATTGGCCCGATTACCGCCAGTGCTTTGGTGGCCTCCCTGGGGGATGCTAAAAACTTTGATAACGGCAGACAGGTCGCGGCCTGGCTGGGATTGGTGCCCCGCCAGCACTCCAGCGGTGGCAAGCAAAACCTGTTGGGCATCAGTAAGCGCGGGGACACGTATCTCAGGACCCTTCTGATTCACGGGGCGCGTTCTGTCATCTACCGAGCTGGGCAGAAGAGCGAGCCAAATAAAACGTGCGCCTGGGTTAACGCAGTAGTCGAGCGGCGCAACAAGAACGTGGCTGCGGTAGCTCTGGCTAACAAGAATGCCCGCATCGTATGGGCCTTGCTGGCCCATGACCGGCAGTACGAGGCGGGATACACAAAACACATGGCAGCAGCAGTCTGAGGGCAGA
>JBCKNC010000074.1:0-13066 GCA_038902915.1 Polaromonas sp. | reverse complement strand
CCGCCGAGGTGTAGCCGCCGGCGCCGAAGAAGAGGGCGTGACCGAAGTTCACCTGCCCCGAGTAGCCCGCCAGCAGGTCCCAACTCGCGGCGAAGATCGCGAACAGGCAGGTGAGGGTCAGGATGCGCAGCACGTACGGGTCGCTGTAGACCGCCGGCAGCGCGAGCAAAGCCACCGCCCATACCAGCACCAGGGTGCGCGAGGGCAGCACGAAGACCTCGTTCCTCAGCTCCGACCACAGACGGCGCAGCCAGTACATCAGCGATCCTCCTCCTCGAACGCGACGCCGTACAGGCCCTCGGGCCGCAGCAGCAGTACCAGCACCATGATCGAGAGCGCCACCGCGCCCTTGAGGAAGGATCCGGCGGGCAGCGCGAACACGGTGATCGCCTCGACGAAGCCGATGATGAAGGCGCCGATGAAGCTGCCCTTGATGCTGCCCAGGCCGCCGAGCACGACGATGGCGAGCATCGTCACCAGCGGCCCGAGCCACATGAACGGATCGACCACGTACACCGGCGCGACGACGACGCCGGCGATCGCCGCCAGCAGCACGGAGAACGCAATCGTGGCGAGCGCGATGCGGTGCACGTTCATGCCCATCAGGCTCGCCACCTCGATGTCGTTGGCGGTGGCGCGGATGGCGAGGCCGAAGCGCGTGCGGTAGAGCACGTACCAGGTGGCGACGAGCATCAGCGCGGCGACCCCCATGACCAGCAGCCGCTGGTAGGCGACGCTCACGCCGGCGACCTTGAACGAGCCGTCGAGGGTCGAGGGGATGCCCAGGTAGTGGCCGCCGAAACCGAACAGCATCAGTTCCTGCATGATGAGCGCGAGCGCGATGGTGGCGATTAGCACCGCCGATTCGTGCTCGCGCAGCGGCTCGATGATCAGCTTGTAGCAGGCGAGCGACAGCGCGGTTACGCCCGCGACCGCCAGCACGGCGCCAAGGACGAAATGGACGCCGAGCTTCACCAGCAGCGCGTAGAACGCGTACGCGGCGAGCATGTAGAACGCGGTGTGCGCGATGTTGACGATGCGCGCGACACCGAAGATGAGTGAGAAGCCGATCGCCAGCAGCGCGTAGACACCGCCGCTGACCAGCCCGGTGATCAGGATGTCCTGAAACATGGCTCTTTCTGCCGGGCCTCCTTACTCCTTACCTGGCCGGCAACCGGAACGGCTGCATGCCCTTGACCTGCGGCGGCCAGAACGCCACCTTCTTGCCGTCCTGCCACTGCACCGCGATGGACAATGGATTGCCGGGGCTCCAGGCCGGGTCATGGCGCTTGTCGAATTCGAGCACGCCGACGCCTCCGACATAGGACATCTTCTCGAGCACCGGGACCAGATCATCCGACTTGGTCGAATTTGCCTTCTCGACCGCCTCCTTGAGGATCATGATCGCGTCGTAGGTGCCGGCGGTGTAGGTCGGTGATTTCTTGAAGCGCTCCCTGAATGCCCTCAAGAAGGGGATGCTCTTCGGCGTGACCTCGACCTCGGAGTAGCTGTCTAGCGTGGAGATGAAGTTGGCCTTGCCTGCGGCCGCGCCCCAAAACTCGTCCTTCTGCGCTTCCACGTTGATGCCGAAGGCGACCGCCTTCATGTTGCGCTCGCCCATCTGCCGGCCGACCACGATGCCGACCGGCCCCGAGAGGACGGTGAACACAATGTCGGCGCCGGCGCGCTCGATCGCCGAGAGCTCGGCGGTCACGTCGGTGGCGACCGCCGAGGGCTGCCATAGGCCGACCACCTCCATCTTCATGGCCGGCAGATTCTTCTGCGCCGCCGCGATCAAGCCCTCGGTCCAGATCGCCTTCTCGGCGAAGATCGCGACCTTCGGCGTCTCCGTCTTGAGCTGGGTGCGGATTTGGCCCGCTACTGCGCCGAGTACTCCAAAGATGTTGCGCCCGAGGTCGGTGCTCTTGAGGGGCGTGACGCGGAACCAGTACTTGTAGCGGTTGTAGTCCTTCTCGACCCGCATGCCGAGTTCGTCGTGCGCCGCCCCGGCCCCCAGGAACAGCTTTTTGTGGTCCATCGCGATCTCCTGCATCGCCAGCACCGCTTCGGAGCGGAAGCCGCCGACCAGGAAATCGACCCGCTCGCGCGTGATGACGCGCTCAGTCGCGCTGACGGCATCGGGCACCGACAGCATCTCGTTGGTGTCGGCGCGCACCAGCTCGACCAGCATCTTCCTGCCGCCGACCGTGATGCCGCCCGCCTTGTTGATGTCGTCGCGCGCCATTTCGGCGCCCATCCAGTGGTGCTCGCCCTGCACGAAGGCCATCGGGCCGAGGATCGCGATTTTGACCGTGCCCTGGGCCAGCGCCGCGGGCGCCACGGCGGCGAAGATAACCGAAAAAACAAGTGAACGGAACATGTGGAACTCCTTTTGGCTTTTGAATATGCATCGGGCCAGCGTAGCCACCGCCGACCCCTGTGCGTAGGTTGCCAGCAAATTTCATCCCTGCCCATACTTACTTACCCTTGCTTACTTACAGCATGAGGCCGCTTTTCGGTGGGATACTTGGCTTCATGCGGTTGAATTTCCTATCCTTACGAGTGGGTGCGCCACGATGTGAGGCGCATTCACGTCATGAGTTTTGAATGGGCGCTGGCCGCCATGGCCAAACTGCTGGGCCAGCAGTAAAGCCCGGCCTTGATCATGGAAGCCTTCAAAGGGCCGCTGATCGTCAAGACCCTCTCCAAAGGATATCTGCCATGACCGACAACTACCTCGACTTCGCCAACTCCAGTCTCGGTGCGCGGCTGACCGCCCTGCTGGGTCTGCCCAGGCCCTTGCCGCTGGAGCGCTACCGTGTCGGCCAACCCGCATTTGAGGGCACGATTCTGCTGGGCGGTGCCGGTACGCCGCAACTGCTGACGGCACTGGCAAGCGTATTCAAGTCGATGGCCGTGCAGACACTGGCGCACGCGCAGTTGCCGCAGTGGATTTCGGTCGCCAACCAGGCCGGCCTGATGACAGGTCGCTGGGGCATCGAAGACCAGGTCGGCGAAAAAGTGAAGGCCTTGGTCTTTGATGCCACGGGTTTGACTGACAGCAGCCAGTCTGCTGCGCTGTACCAGTTTTTTCATGCCGCGGCCCGCTCCATCCAAACCTGTGGAAGGGTCGTCGTGCTCGGGCGCCCACCGCAGCACTGCGCCAACCCGCGCCACGCCACCATGCAACGCGGGCTGGAAGGTCTGACGCGATCACTGGCCAAAGAACTCAAGCGCGCCATCACCGTGCAACTGGTCTATGTTGAGGACGGGGCCGAGGACCAACTCGAAAGCACGCTGAGATTTCTGTTGTCGCCCAAGTCTGCCTACGTCACGGCCCAGGTGGTGCAGGTGCGCCCGGCAAAATTACCCAAGGCAGCCGTGGCAACCCTGTCGGCGCTGGATTGGGCCCTGCCACTGGCTGGCAAAAAAGTGCTAGTCACGGGGGCCTCCAGAGGCATTGGCGCGTCGATTGCCGAGGTCATGGCGCGCGACGGCGCGCATGTGATTTGCCTGGATCTGCCGCAGGCCGAAGCGGCTCTTGCTGAAGTAGCAGCCCGCATTGGGGGCAGCGCCTTGGCACTCGACATTTGCGCCAGTGAGGCGCCGCAAACGCTGGTCGGGGCAGCGCTGGCCGATGGCGGCTGGGATGTGCTGGTGCATAACGCTGGCATTACCCGCGACAAGACCATTGCCAACATGAAACAACACCTGTGGCAGGCGGTGGTTGACGTCAACCTCTGCGCCCAGGAGCGCCTCAACGACGCTCTGCTGGCGGCTGGCGCTATCCGGACCGGTGGGCGCATCATCTGCGTTTCTTCCATCTCTGGCATTGCCGGCAATCTCGGACAAACCAACTACGCTTTCTCCAAAGCGGCGGTGATTGGCATGGTGCAAAGCATGGCGCCGATACTGGCCGGGCAAGGCATCACCATCAACGCCGTGGCACCCGGCTTTATCGAGACCCAGATGACGGCTGCGGTTCCATTTGCACTGCGTGAAGCCGGACGCCGCATGAACTCCATGGGCCAAGGCGGGCAACCGGTGGACGTGGCCGAGGCCATTGCATGGTTTGCCAACCCCGCCTCTGACGGACTCAGCGGCAACGTGGTGCGCGTTTGCGGCCAGAGCCTGATTGGGGCCTAGCCATGACGGTCCGGGAAATCTCCCCCGCTGGCGCTATGCTGTCAATGCTGGCACGCACGCTGGCCACCCGTCACAAGAAGCCGGGTCGGGTGCTGGAACTGCCCAAGGTGGAACTGGCCCAGCCCCGCGTGACGCTGGACCCTGCGCACCTGAAGGCTTACTCGGCGCTGTGCGGCTTCAAAGCCAGCCAGGGTGTGCCGCTGACTTACCCGCAACTGTTGACGTTTGTGCTGGTGATGGACTACCTTAGTTCGCCTGAATGTCCGTGGCCGGCTCTGGGGACGGTGCATTTGGCCAATACCATCGAGCAGCTTCACAGCCTGCATGCAGGTGACAGCTTGCAAGTCGAGATGCGCACTGGCCAATTGTTTGCGCATGAAAAAGGGCAAGGCTACACGCTCAAGCTGCGCATCCTGCGCGACGATGTGCTGGTATGGCGGGCGACCCAAAGTTTGCTGCGTCTTGGCGTCAAAGAAGTCAGTGGTGAGCCTTACCAGAGCCAGCTCACAACCGAGCAAGCGCTGTCTTGTCAGACCGTCTTCAATGCGCCGGCCGCTACCGGACGCCGCTACGCAACAGTGTCTGGCGACCGAAATCCGATTCACCTATCGGCCCTTTCAGCCAAGCTTTTTGGTTTCAGAAGGGCCATTGCCCATGGTCTGTGGACGCAGGCCAGAGCGCTTTCTTTTCTGCTGCCGGCCACGCCGCTAGCCCGGGCTGACGTTTCAGTCGAATTCAAGACACCACTTTTCCTGCCCGGCCGTGCCTCGCTCTGGAGTTATCGAGCGTCAGGCTCGGCCCTATTTGAGGTTCGCGACGGCGCCGGGCAACGTCCCCATCTGCGCGGACAACTGACTTATTGACACGAAAGACGCTATGCAAACCATTCGCAGGGTTGCCATTCTGGGCGGCAACCGCATTCCCTTTGCGCGTTCCAACGGCGCCTACGCGCACGCTTCCAACCAGGAAATGCTGACGGCCACGCTACAGGGCTTGGTGGACCGCTTCGACCTGCACGGTGTGCGCCTGGGTGACGTTGCCGCCGGCGCCGTGATGAAGCATTCCAGAGACTTCAATCTGGTGCGCGAAAGCGTGCTTTCCACCACTTTGTCGCGCGAAACGCCGGCATTTGATTTGCAACAAGCCTGTGGCACCGGCCTCGAAGCAGTTATGAGCGTGGCCAACAAGATTGCGTTGGGTCAGATCGAGTGCGGCATCGGCGGTGGTGTTGACACCACCTCGGACGCACCGATTGCGGTCAACGAAAAAATGCGCAAAATTCTGCTCGACAGCGCACGCGCCAAAACCGCCATGAGCCGCCTGAGTCACTTGATGCGCCTGCGTCCCTCGATGCTGTTACGCCCGTCTCTGCCGCGCAACGGCGAGCCCAGAACTGGCTTATCCATGGGTGAGCACGCTGAATTGATGGCCAGCGAATGGGCTATTTCACGCGACGATCAGGACGCGCTCGCGCTGAATAGCCACATGCAACTCGAACGGGCCTACCGCGAAGGCTTTTTTACCGACCTGATGACGCCCTTCAAAGGTCTGCTGAAAGACAGCAATCTGCGCCCCGACCTCAGCCTGGACAAGCTACGCGCACTGAAGCCGGTCTTTGACAAAAAGGTGGCCCCCAACCGCGGCACATTGACCGCCGGCAACTCAACGCCCCTGACCGATGGCGCCTCGGCGGTTCTGCTGGCCAGCGAAGCATGGGCAGCGGCGCGCGGTCTGCCGGTGCAGGCCTATTTCACCTACAGCGAGGTGGCAGCGGTAGATTTTTTTGACCAGAAGGAAGGCCTGCTGATGGCACCCGTCTACGCCGTTCCCCGCATGCTGGCGCGGGCACGGCTCAGCCTGCAGGACTTTGACTTTTACGAAATTCATGAAGCCTTTGCGGCCCAGGTCTTGTGCACGCTCAAAGCCTGGAACGACGCCACGTTCTGCCGGAAAAAGCTCGGACTACAACAGCCTTTGGGCAGCATCGATTTGAAAAAACTCAATGTCAATGGCAGCTCGCTCGCGGCCGGCCATCCGTTTGCCGCCACCGGTGGCCGACTGGTCGCCACACTGGCCAAATTACTGGCGCAAAAGGGCTCAGGCCGGGGCCTGATTTCGATCTGCGCGGCGGGCGGCCAAGGCGTGGTCGCCATCATCGAAAGCTAAGGGCTCGTTAAGAAATAACATGCACATTTGGATCGTCAGCTTTGGGCGCCCTGCGTTGTTGCAAATCGCTTGTTTGGCTAGCCAAACTGCACGCTTCGCGCCTAGCATGACATCCCAAATCCGACGCCCAAATGCACAGCTTATTCCTTAACGAGCCCTAAGCACCATGCCCCAGTACAAGGCGCCCCTGCGCGACATGCGGTTTTTAATTAACGAGGTGCTGGACTATCCCGCGCACTACCGGGCGCTGAGCAACGGCGGCGAAGCGACGCCCGAAGTGGTGGATGCCATCCTGGAGGGCGTAGCCAGGTTCTGCGAAAAGGTGCTGTCCCCGCTCAACGCCATCGGCGACCAGCAGGGTTGCCAGCTGAAAGACGGGGTGGTGACAACGCCAAGCGGCTTCAAAGCCGCCTACGCCCAGTTTGTGCAGGACGGATGGCAGGGGCTGTCGTTCCCGCTTGAATTCGGCGGCCAGGGTCTGCCGATGTCCTTGAACCTGTTCAAATCGGAGATGCTGGGCACGGCTAACTGGGCCTTCAACATGTACCCTGGCCTCAGTATCGGATGCATCAACACCCTTTTGTTGTACGGTAGCGCAGCGCTGAAAGCCAGCTATCTGCCGCGTCTGGTGTCGGGCCAGTGGTCAGGCACCATGTGCCTGACCGAACCGCAATGCGGCACTGACCTGGCGCAAATCAAGACCCGCGCCGAGCCACTGGCCGATGGCAGCTATGTGCTCACCGGAACCAAGCTGTTCATTTCATCGGGCGAACACGACCTGACCGAAAACATCGTCCACATCGTGCTGGCACGGCTGCCGGGCGCACCGGCTGGCAGCCGGGGCATTTCGCTGTTCGTGGTGCCAAAAATATGCCTCAATGCACAGGGCGGGCTGGGTGAAAAAAATGGCGTGTCCTGTGGCTCGATTGAGCACAAGATGGGCATCCACGCCAACGCCACCGCCCTGCTCAACTTTGACGCAGCCCGTGGCTTCATGATTTCACAACCGAACAAAGGGCTGGAGGCGATGTTCACTTTCATGAACACTGCCCGCATTGGGACCGCCCTGCAGGGCGTAGCCCACGCCGAGCTGTCGTTCCAGGGGGCTTTGCCTTACGCCCGGGAGCGGCGCTCGATGCGCTCCCTTTCCGGCAAAAAAGATCCCGATCACGTGGCCGATGCCTTGATCTGGCACCCCGATGTGCGCCGCATGTTGCTGACCCAGAAAGCCATCGCCGAGGGTGGCCGAGCCATGATCTATGGGGCAGCGCAAATTGCCGATCGGATGTTCGACATGGCGCTGACCGGCAACCAGGAAGGCTATGCGCGCTGCGATGACGAGTTGGGCTTCTATACCCCGATCCTGAAAGGATTTCTGACCGAGTTAGGTCTGGAGGCGGCCAACCTCGGCATGCAGGTGTTTGGCGGCCATGGCTACATCACTGAACACGGCATGGAGCAGATCGCCCGCGATGCACGCATTGCAACTCTCTACGAAGGCACCACCGGCATTCAGGCGCTGGACCTGCTGGGCCGCAAAGTGCTGCTGAACAGCAAGGGAAAATGTGTTCGTGATTTCACGCTAGACATGCTGCGCCTGGCGCGGCCGCACTGGCTTAGGTCAGGACCGATCGGACGAATGGCCCGCACACTCATGCGGCGCGCGCTGCAATGGAATGTGCTGACACTGCGCATTCTGCTGCGCGCCAGCAGCAACCGCGACCAAGTGGGTGCGTCCAGCGTGGACTATCTGATGTATTGCGGCTACCTGATGATGGCTCACTTCTGGGCGCTGCAAGCTGTGAAGGCGGCGCAGCTGAGCGCCAGCGGCGCGGGCCATGAGTCTGCCGAGTTTTACAGCGCCAAAATCCAGACTGCCGATTTCTATTTTGAAAGGATCTTGCCCAGGGCCGATGCACACTACCAATCGGCGTTGGCCCCAATCCGGGCCCTGATGCAGATGGACAACGCGAACTTTCGCTTCGACTGAGATCGGCATGCGGTTTAAACCAAGTCTCGTCAGTCAGCAGGCAGTTTGCGCCAGACGCTCGCCAGCCAGGGCTGCTGATGGCGCGCTAGGCCAGCGGGACGGTAATAGTGAGTCAACTCAACGAACCCGGCATCTGACATATGGCGCTGCCAAGTTTGAAGATCGTAATACGCGCCGTAGCGCCCGCCGGACCAGCCTTCTTCGTTATGACCGTGCGGGTTCGAGCTGAACAGCACGCCCCCAGTTTTCAAGGTTGCGTGCAGTTCCAGTAGCACGCGCGGCAACTCCTGGCTGGGCAAGTGAAATAAACTGGCGTTGGCGAAAATACCATCGAAATGCTTGTCCGGCAGATCGAGTTTGCAGAAATCCTGTTGCCAAACTTCACAGATGCTGTGCGTGCGTGCCATGTCGACGAAGCGCGCGCTGCCGTCCAAACCTACTGCGATGTGTCCGAGTTCGCAAAATACTTTTAGGTCGCGCCCCGGTCCACAACCAAAATCGAGGATCGTGAATGGCGGCGGGCCTTCGATATATTGCAACAATATCGCGATGCTCGAGGCGACATCGTGATGGCGCGTCCCTTCCCAGAATGCCGTAGCCCGCTGGTTGTAATGCTCCAGCGTAAGGTCGGCAATTTTCTTCAGGTTTTGCGAATTCAGTGTCATGTTGGCGAATTGACGGTCGGCACCTCTTGGGCGACTCTCGTAAGGGTCTTGCGCATTCCCTGTTTCGCCATCACTGAGGCTTGCTTCATGCGTTCAATTGACGCAACCTTTTCCGGCCAGGACTTGGCATTGGCTTCAAGCCGGTAGGCCAATTTCATGCGAACAACGTTCGCCGTCAAATCAATTGTGCTGGCCATCTGAACTTCCTTCCGTGTATTTCCAATTTTCGATGCGCGCCAACTTATCTTCGAGGCCGTACTCTTTCACTATGGCCAACAGCTTGGCCCGGTCAACTTGGTCCTGCTGGATAAATGTTGCCACCCGTAGGTAGTCCTTCAATCTGCCCGTGTCGAGCGCGATAGCACAAATGTATTCTGCCGAAAAGACGCGTGTAGGAACTGTGCCAAAGGTTGTGGATACGGCTTCTCGAAGCGCATCTTGAACAAGTGGCTTGTACGCTGGAAGTATTTGGATTGGCCAATTGTCAATAACGACATGTTCGTCTTTGACAATGCCACCCCTTACCTTCAAGGCTTCGTATATTGGACCTAGTGTGATGATGCCTCCGGGTCCGGGCGGCATAAAAACAAAAGCGTCAATGTCCTCGGTGTTGACTGCTTCGATGTAAAAGCTCGCGCCAATGGCTCCACCAATAGCGTACTGACCAATCACGCCTTCGTTGACGATGTCATTCAAGCAGATCAGGGCTTTTTCCATTCGCTGGTTCCTTCGACTAAAAGTTTTCAGAGAGAAAATTGATAGCCTTCGCTTTCAATCGGTATTCTTGATTGTGACCCTTCGGTTATTCATCGGGTACACGGTCCACTGCAAAAGGCGCAAGTGGCCACTATGGAGCCCGGTCCCATCAAACCGCACTACTGACTGGAATATCCGCCTGGATTTCGAAGATCAGTTGCTGGTGCGCTAGTCGCAGACTGGATTCAACCGCGTCGGGCGAGCGTCCCTGCGCGAAAATGAAGCCCAGGTAGCTCGTGCCTTCCGGCGGCGGTGCAATCAGCTGACCTGGGTTGGCGGTGATTTGGATGTCGCTGATGCCGGTAACTTGCAACGCGGCTTCGAGCTTGTGCGCACCCAGGAAAATGCCGCGCGCGGGCACCGGGATCATCATCACGCCGGTCGCGTCGTAACGCGCGGGCAGGGCAATCGGCAACCCCAAGGTATGGCGCAGGATGAGTTCTTCCAGCGTCATGTTCAGGCGCTGGCGCAACATGCGCCCGCATAGGCCGCCGATCGAGCGTGCGGCGACTTCCAGCAGCCACACGCCAGCATCATTCAGGCGCATTTCGGCGTGGATCGGGCCGCTTACCAGCCCGGCGGCGGCGCAGACGCGTTGCACGCTGTCAGCGATGCTCTGTTGGCGATCTGCGGGCAGCCGCGATGGAGTGACATAAATGGTTTCCTCG
Organism: Polaromonas sp.; assembly: GCA_038902915.1. Taxonomy (GTDB): domain Bacteria; phylum Pseudomonadota; class Gammaproteobacteria; order Burkholderiales; family Burkholderiaceae_C; genus Polaromonas. The sequence goes on along the minus strand of JBCKNC010000074.1, from coordinate 2,675 downwards.
AAATACGGGCCGTCCAGCGGGTCGGGCTTGTCGATCAGCGCCAGCACGCGCAATTGGCCGTTTTCCAGCAGGCCTTCGAGGGCGTGTTCGCTGCCGGGGATGAAGGTTTCGACGATCAGGCCAAGCGCGCTGGCATCGCGGTCGGCGGTCGACTGGATGCGGCTGACACGGTGCACTTGCTGCAAAAAATCTTCGGCATCATCAGCGCGAATCACGCCTTGGCTGGCGCATAAGCGGCGTGCCTTGACCACCACTGGGTAGCGTAATTGCGCTGCCAGTGCAGGCGCGTCCCGCTGGCTGGCGAGGTGGTGAAATGCCGGACAGTTAAGCCCGTTTTCCCGCAACAAATGACGGAAGGCCAGTTTGTCGCGGCAACGCTGGACCGACGCTGGGGAGTTACCCGGCAGGCCGAGTTTTTGGCGCAGCAAGGCGGCCAGCTCCAGGCCCGCGTCGTCCACCGCCAGCACCGCATCCACACGTCGCCCCAAGGATGCCAGTACTTGCGCGGCAGCAGCCTCGGGCTGGTCGAAATGCAAGGACAAGATGGGGCTCAAACCCTGCTGCGGGGCGAGCTGGTGGCAGTGGTCGGCGGCGCTGATGACTTGCACGTCCAAGCGCTGCGCAGCGGCGAGGAAATCCTGATTGCGGTAGCTGGCAACGGGGAGCAGCAACAGCACGCGCGGCATGGGGGGCACCTCTATAAATTCATTTTTCGGGCGAACTGCGTCGTTGGGCGGTACTCGCAATCCTCACGTACCTGAGTACGCTCCGGTTGCTGCGTTCCGTCCGCCTAGCACTTCATCCCGAAAATCTGAATTTCTAGAAGCGCCCATGGCTTAAAAGGATTGCAATTGCTGCTCGGTCGGCTCAGCGCAGCAGTACCATGGTTCGGACAGGCGGGCGATGGTTTCGCCGAAGTCGGCGTGCTCCAACGTTGGCGTCGGCAGTCCAGCGGCGGCATGGGCGAGCTGCCAGATGGCCCTGAACACCTCGCCGCGCGGGGCGTCTTCCATGCGCATGGCGGTGCTCATGACCTGTAGCTGGAGGGTGTCCACGCGTGGGTCTGTGTGCTTCCACGGCCAGCCCAGCAAGGTGGAGTCGAAGGCTTCGAGCCGGTCGGGGAAACCGGGCAGTTGCAGCAGGTAGGAGCCCTGCGGCACCAGCAAGCGGATGGCGAGTTGCACCGGGGGCACCGCTTCCACCAGTTTCAGGCGCAGCACTTCGCTCAGCAAATCCAGGTAACCGGCCAGCGTCGTCCAAGGGTTGAAGGCCACGAAGGTAGGGGCGAGGAAGATACCGTACGCGCGGCACAGGCCGAGTGCGCGCTCGAAGTCGGCGCGGCTGTGGTTTTTGTCAAAATAGCCCAGGACGGCATCGTCCACCGACTCCACCGCGCTGGTGATGAACAGGCAGCCATAGTCGCGCAGCCTAGGCAGCAGGTCGGCGTGGTTGAGCAGGTGCTGGATCTTGATGGTGGCGTCGAAACTCAGGTTCGGGAAGCGCTGGTGCATGGCCTCCAGTACGCGCATGGCGTGGGTCGGTCCGTTGAAAAAGTCCGGGTCGCCGAAGGATAGGTGTGCCGCGCCCGCTAGCACTTGCTGTTCGATGTCCGCCAGCACCACGTCCACATCTACCGTGCGGAATTTTCCCTGATACACCGGCACTACCGGGCAATGCCGGCACAGGTGTTTGCAGCCGCGCGTGGATTCGGTAAAGCCGACGACTTTTTTGCCTCCGTCGGGCAGCTTGAGGTGGGCGTAGCGGCTGAGTTTGGGTAGGCCGCTGCGGTCCGGCGGCAAGAATTTAACTTTGGCCAGCTGAATCATGGGTGTAGTTTGCGGACTGCTATCGCCGTCGCGCAAGCGTTCTGCCAGCGCCACCAACTCCGGTTCGAATTCGCCGCCCAACAGGGTGTGTACGCCCAGTCCGCGTAGCAGGTCTGCGTTCATCGGCGCGTACAGGCCGTACATGGCGAGGTGCGCATGGGGCGCCAGTTCGCGGATTTTTGGCAGCGCAGCGATGGCGATGCGGGTGGCGGTGTGCATGCCGAGGTGAATGGCCACCAACCCGGCATCGCGCAGGGTGTCGGGTTCCAACTTTTGCAGGGTCAGGTCGAGGCAGGCGACTTCGCAGCCAGCGGCTTTCAATAAGGCGGCGGGGGCGGCCAGGTTAAAGGACTGGCGGCCGAGTTCGTAGGGGTTAATCAGTACCACTTTGAAAGGGCTGGCGGCGGTATCGGTGGTGCCGATGTCGCCCCGGTCTATGGTGAAATAATCGCTCAAGTTTATTTGCTCTTGGGTCTGTTTTGAAAGCCGGGTATGGGATCGCGCGAGGCGCCCGCATCGGTCATTCTTTGCAGATAGCGCGCCCACAGCATGTCCTGGTTTTGGCCCATCCCGTATAGGGTTTCCCAGGAAAAAATTCCGGTGTTGTGGCCATCGGAGAAAAGCGGTTGGACGGCGTAATTGCCAACCGACTCCAACTCGACCACAGTGACTTCACGCTTGCCGATTTGCAATACTTCTTGCCCAGCCCCGTGGCCCATAACTTCTGCTGACGGTGAGTAAACACGCATCAACTCAAACGGAATCTTGAATTCGGCGCCGTCTGAAAAGGAAATTTCGAGAGTACGGGACTGGCTGTGAACTGTTAATGCCGTAGGGGTCGGTGCCCTG
>JBCKNC010000073.1:0-13074 GCA_038902915.1 Polaromonas sp. | reverse complement strand
GTAAATTCACCAAGTAGTGCGCTGATCGTCGGGGTAGTCGGGCGGTGTTTGGTTTGTCATCTCCCAATCCCACACCCTCGCCCTGCTCCTGCGCAGTGCCCAATACCGCAGCGAATTAGCGCAAAATGCGGCACGCGCCCCAATTGGGGTTGACCATCACAGGGTTTGCCATGCCGTTATCCGCCTTTGCACGTTTGTTGTTCAGTTCCTTGCTCGTGGTTGCTGCGACCAGCGCGGCCGCGCAAGCGCCGGTCGCACCGGTGCGCGAAGTCATCGACGTGATGCACGGGGTGAACGTCAAAGATCCGTATCGCTATTTTGAAAATGTCAAAGCGCCGGAAGTACAGGACTGGCTGAAGGCACAGGCTGCGCTGTCGCGCGACACGCTCGACAAAATCGAGCTGCGCGACAAAATTGAAAAACGCATTACCGAACTCACGACCGCAACCGGGGATGCGATTTACGGCATCGTGCGCCTTGCCGGTGGTCACATCTATTACATGAAGCGGCCCAAGGGCGAGCGTCAATTCAAGCTCGTTACGCGCACTGGGCTGACCGGTGCCGAGCGCGTACTGGTCGATCCTGAAGTCGACTCCAAGCGCACCGGTGTGCCACACGCCGTCAACTACTTTCGCGCGTCCTGGGACGGCAAATACGTCGCCTATGGAATGTCAGCGGGTGGTTCGGAAGAAGCATCGCTGTACATTCTTGACGTTAAGACCGGCAAGAATATCGGGCAGCCGATTCCGCGCGTGCACGAAACCAACATCAGCTGGCTGCCCGACAGCAAATCACTCACCTACAACCAGTTAAAGCCACCGACGGCCGGTGAGCCCGAATCCGAGATGTATCTCGACAGCAAGGTGATGTGGCTCAAGGTCGGTGACCCGGAGGCACAAGCGAAAGCCATTTTCGGGCCAACGGTGACGAGAAATCTTGGCTTGGCGAGGCTTGATGTCGGATACCTGATCTTTTCGCCGGGCAGCTCATTCATGATCGCGCGTACCACCGACACGACCCTGCCAGAAGGCTATCTATTTCTGGCACGCGTCACTGACCTGGGCAAGTCGAACATTGCGTGGCGCAAGATTTCGGCGTTTGAAGACAAGATCACCGACGTCGATTTGAAAGGGCACGACCTCTATTTTCTGACGCACCACAATGCTCCGCAAAAGCGCGTCATGAAACTCGATTTGCGCCGACCATCGCTCAAGTTCGCGGTCGAGGCTGCAGTGCCGCCCAAGGAGGGCGTGCTCGAGGACTTTACCTTGACGCGTGATGCCATCATCGGTGCCATCCGGCAAGGCACCGAGATCGTGTTGCGGCGCTACAAGCCTGGCAACGTCAACGGTGAGGCGATTCCGATGCCGTTCAAAGGTGCTGCAAGTGTTCACGCCGATCCCGCGCACGTCTATACCGACGTGCTCTACACGGCAGCCGGATGGACGCAACTGGCGCGCACGTTTGTGTTGAAAGGCAATCTATCTACCGACGCTGGCCTGCGCGTGACGCCAACACTTCCCGATCTGCCGGAAGTAGAGATCGTTGAAGTGAAAGTGGCGAGCCATGATGGTGTGATGGTTCCGATGACGCTGCTGTACAAGAAGGGGATGAAGCGCGACGGCAGCAACCCGACGTTGCTGACGGCGTACGCGGCGTACGGTTTTTCGGAAACGGCTGGATTCTCCGGTGCTCGCATGGCGTGGATTGAGCAAGGCGGTGTCGTCGCGTTGGCCAATGTGCGAGGCAGCGGCGTGTACGGCGATGGCTGGTATCGCGCCGGGTTCAAGGCAACCAAATCCAACACCTGGAAGGACGGCGTGGCGTGCGCCAAGTATTTGATTAGCGAAAAAATCGCGTCACCGCAAACGCTCGCCGCGCTGGGCACCAGTGCCGGGGGAATTTTTGTCGGCCGTGCGGTTACTACCGCGCCTGAACTGTTTGCCGCGGCGATATTTGATGTCGGTGTCATGGACACAGTGCGCGCCGAAGAAAGCGCCAATGGCATCACCAACATCTCCGAATTTGGCAGCGCCAAGAACGCCAAGGAATTTCCGGCGCTGCTCGACATGAGCACGTACCACAACATCAAGGACGCGACGGCGTATCCGGCCGTACTGTTGGTGCATGGCATGAATGACCCGCGTGTGGATGTCTGGCACAGCTCCAAGACGGCAGCGCGTTTGCAGGCGGCATCCAATAGCGGCAAGCCGATTCTGTTGCGTCTGGATATGCAGGCAGGGCACGGTATGGGCAGCACGGCGACGCAGCGCATTGCGCTGTCGGCGGACATTTACAGTTTTTTGCTGTGGCAGATGGGTCGCACCAACTTGAGAAAATAAGATGAACGACCTCAGCAGCAACGACGCCGTGGCGTTCACGCCCATCATGCAAGCGCGGCTGTGGCACGACGACGGTTGGACCGCGCAGGTCATCAAAAACGAGGATGACGATGGATGGGCAGTGGCGATGCCAATGTGGTCGTGACGCTCGATATCGTAGCTGACGAGGAACAGCCGTACGCCACGCTGTCAGCCCGTACCGCACGCGATAGCGGCGGCGTACTGCTGGCAGAGACGCGAGTTGATGCATCGTTCAAGCTGACCGAGACCAGTGCGCTGGCGTGGATTGACAACGGTTACGCTCGACCCACTGACGTCCCGAGCTGAACGGAGTCGTCAGCGTCACCTACGGATAGGCATTTCAACCGCATGAGGCCAAGTATCGCGCACCGTAAACCGTCCTGAGAAAACGGGAGAAAACCGGCTTTCCCTGAGGTGACTGTCTGATTCCCCAAGAATTTGCCGCACCTATCGGCACAAACGACACGTCCGACGGCCTACCGGCACAGCTCTGCCCCGACGGTGCCATTGCCACCCTTCGCAAGTTCAGGCAAGTTCAGTAAATTCACCAAGTAGTGCGCTGATCTTCGGGATAGTCCGGTGCTGATTGGTTTGTGATCTCCCAGTCCGGCTCAGTATCCACACCCTCGCCCTGCTCCTGCCTAAAAAGTAGGCAGAGCCAGTAAAACACCTGAGTCAGTTTTGGATCGGCACGAGGCCTATAAGTGGGTCAGTTTTCGGTCGGCATCAACACCTTCGGTACTAAAGGGGCCTGGCCCCTTTAACTTTTGCAATCCATGAATTCCTGGATTGCCACGCTGGCCGTCACTGCGAGGAGCAACGCGACGCGGCAGTCGCAATACGAGAAAAGGTACATTTGAACTTTCGAAGCCCCTAAGTGAAATGGCAATGCCAAACAAGCCAAAGGCCAATCAATTGATCGGCTGGACCGCCAACGTCATGGACACCAGAGACAAATGCCCACACCCGACTTGACTACCCGTCGTGCCTCCATTGAGGACCACCCGGCGCTTCAGCAGATGCTGGAGCTGTATCAATACGACTTATCTGACATCTGGGATCAAGACCTTGATGCGCAAGGGCAGTATGGGTACGCGCTTGATCGGTACTGGTCAGATGCGTCTTGCCATGCATACGTTGCCACCGTAGCGGGTCACTATGCAGGCTTTGCTTTGGTGGACAGCGCCGTCAAGGTTCAGCCCACTGGCTACTGGATGGATCAGTTTTTCATCCTGAAAAAGTACCGCCGATCCGGCGTTGGGCAGGCGCTTGCTGCGCACGCCTTTGCAGATCTTCCGGGTTCATGGGAAGTCGGCCAAATGCTTGCGAACCTGAGTGCCCAGCAATTCTGGCGCAAGACAGTTGCCACGCAAACCGACGGCGAGTTTGAAGAGCACGAGCTTCTTGGTGGCGGGTGGGAGGGGTACGTCCAGTGTTTCAACAATGCACGGCTGGCATGACACCCTTCTCCCCGATCAGTGACGGACTCACGCCAGCATCATCCCGAGGCCAGATATGGCACCGAAAAGCGTCCTCAAGAGTCATGTTTTCCCTGATGTGGCGATCTGAATTCCCAAGAATTTGCCGCACATCGGCACAAGCGACATGGAGAGCTGGGCTGCGGGGTAATCCGGTGCTGATTGGTTTGTCATCTCCCAATCCGGCATAGCCTCAACACCCTCGCCCTGCTCCTGCGCAGCACAGTCATCCCACAGCGGTGGCACGCGGTTTGGGCTTGGCTTGCGCCTCAGATGGGAGCGTTACACTGCGCGGCACCTTCGAGGGACCTGCCCCCTTGCTTCTGACCCCTTGCTTCCGCTACTGCGGCTTGCGAGACGACCAATGCACATGCACGATGGTCCATGTGTCACCGGTCTTCTGTAGCAAGGTGGTCTCGGTTCCCAAGATGCGCACGTCCTTGCCCTTGAGCTTGGCGAGGGTTTCGGTTTCCGCCCAGATCACCGCCAGATTGCGGTCTCGGCGCTCCGTCTGCTGCAACACCTTGCGCGTCGAGGTTTGGGCGAACTTGATGTCTTCGGGGAGATGATGGCCGACGTATTCGGCGCGCGAACGCTCCACCTGGCCTGACTCGTAGATCGTGACGTCGGGCGCCAGCAGCTCGGTCGCCCGGGCTTGGTCCCCCGCCGCCAGCGCCGCGTGAAACGCCGCTACGGCGTCCTTCGGCTCACTCGCATGCGCGACCGTCGATAACACCATGAACACCAGGACAAAGACTGCTTTGCACATTGTGAGGTTTCTCCTTGTATACCTTGCTCGATGCCTGATCTTGACACGTGCACATCGACGCCAAGCACTTGAGTTCCGTTGCCGGCCGCATCAACAGGCATTTTTGACGAACTCACGCAGGTGCTTGGCCTGCGCCTTGAGTGACGCAATGTGCACGTACATCATGTGCCCGGCCTCGTAGTAGTGCTTGCTGATGTTGTCGCTCAAGCTCTTGTCCAGCGCCATGTGGTTGAGCACGTAGTCGCTGGCGAAGTGGGGCGTGGCCAGGTCGAAGTAGCCCGAGGCCACGTAGACCTTCATATGCGGGTTGTTGCAGATCGCCTTGCGCAGACTCTCGGCCACGTTCAGGTGCTGGTCCTTGGAGCCGAAGTCCCAGCTCATGTAGAGCTTGGAGATCATGGTGTAGGGCGTGTCGCTCTCGAACTTGAGGTCGTGGCGCAGGTAGTCGTTGATGCACGCCGCGTAGGCACCGTCCAGGTTGGTGTGGGCCGGGTCGGACTCGAAGTTCTCACCGGCGGCGTCGCGGTCAATGCCCTTGAAACGGCTGTCCAGTCGGCCCACGGTGCGGTGTTCATCGCGACACAGTTCCTTGCAGAAGCGGTGGATCTGAATCCGCAAATTAGTCGAGGCGATGTAGTCCTTGCTCAGCCCGGTGTACTGCACCAGCTTGGCCGTGATAGCTCCGCGCTGCGTGCTGCTGAGCTTGTCACCGAGGAACAGCGCGGTGTTGTACTCGCCCTCGGCAAAGGCCTCGACCTCGTCGAGCAGCGCGCGCAGCGACTTGGCTTGCAAGCGTTTGTCGAGCCGCTTGTGGTACCAGGCGGTGGCAGCGTAGGTCGGCAAAAACAACACGTGCGCCAGATCGTGACCGTTGATGAAGCGAAAGGTGCTGAAGTCGAGCGCAGTCGAGAACAGCATCAGGCCATTGAGGTACATGCCGTACTTTTCTTGCAGCAAGGACGACAGACCGGCGGCGCGGGTGGTGCCATAGGACTCGCCGGCGATGAACTTGGGCGAGGCCCAACGCGCGTTGCGGGTGGTGTAGAGGCGGATGAACTCGCCCACGCTGTCCAGATCGCGCTGGTAGCCATGAAACTCCTTGACCTTCTCGCCTTCGAGCATGCGGCTGTAGCCGGTACCGACCGGGTCGATGAACACCAGATCGGTCTCGCCCAGCAGCGAATAGTCGTTGTCCACCAGTGCATAGGGCGGAGGTGGCGCATTGCCCTGGTCGTCGAGCTTGACGCGTTTCGGACCCAGCACGCCCAGGTGCAACCAGACGCTGGAAGAGCCCGGGCCGCCGTTGAATGAGAAGGTCAAGGGCCGCTGGCTGCGGTCTTTCACGCCATTGCGGGTGTAGGCAATGAAGAAAACGCTGGCGCGCGGCTGGTCAGCCTCGCGCTTGCCATCTTTCTCGCTGTCTTCCTTGAGCACCACGGTGCCGCAGCTCACGGTGTAGCTGATGGCCTCGCCGTTGATGCGAATCTTGTGCTGGCTGGTGACGATCTGGTCGGACGGCGCGGCGACCGTGGGCTTGGCGCTGCTTGGCTCAGGTTCTGGTTTGGTGGTCGGCATGGTGGTCCTGGTCGGTTGCGTCCTGAGCTGCGTGGCGCTCAGGTCTGGTTCGTGCCGCCATGTGGGCTGGTCTGGGATCTTGATTATCACCACCACCCGTGGCCGCCGGGCAGGCAGGGGTTTCTGCCCACCGGCACAACCCCAGCGCCCCGCTGTCTTTGTGGCAATAAAATCAGCGACCGCTTTCAATCCATTGAGCGTGTTGAACTCGACACGCCAGCGTTACCGAGCAGCGCTGCACCGAATTTGACATTGATCAAATCTGAATCCGAAACCTAACCCAAGACCCGACGCCATGAATAAATACGCCTTGCCGATCGCTCTCGCCGCCGCCATCGTGTCGACGGCGTCCGCACAAACGCTCAAGTATCCCGATACGAGAAAGGTCGAGCACACCGACACCTATCACGGCACGGTTGTGGCCGACCCGTATCGCTGGTTGGAGGACGACAACAGCGCCGAGACCAAAGCCTGGGTGAAAGACCAGAACGCCGTCACGGACAAATTTTTAGACGCCATGGCGCAGCGTGTGCCGGTAAAAAAAATCTACACCGATCTTTACAACTTTGAGCGCTTCGGGCTGCCGTGGAAAGAGGGTGGCCGTTATTTCTGGACGCGTAACGATGGCTTGCAGCAGCAGTCAGTGGTGTACACGGCCACCTCGTTGAAGGCGCAGCCACAAATCGCGCTTGATCCGAACCTGTTGTCAAAAGATGGCACGGTCGCACTCACCGGCATGAAGGTCAGCCGCAACGGGCGCTTTCTGGCCTACGGCACGGCCATGTCGGGGTCTGACTGGCAGCAGTGGCAGGTGCGCGATCTCAACACCGGCAAAAATCTGGCCGACAAAACGGAGTGGGTGAAGTTTTCGAGCGCCGAATGGACGCCCGACGGCAAGGGTTATTTTTATTCGCGCTATGACGCGCCCAAAGACGGCACTGCGCTCACCGGCAGCAACTACTACCAGAAACTTTATTACCATCGCCTCGGCTCGACGCAGGCCGAAGATCAACTCGTCTATCAGAACCCGACTGAAAAAGAGTGGGGCTTCGGCGCCTCGGTGACCGATGACGGCAAGCACGTCATCATCAATGTCTGGAAGGGTTCCGGTCGCAAGAACGGGTTGCTGGTGATGCCGTTGAAAAACGGTGCATTGGGCCTGACTGCCGCCGCTGGCCTTAAAACCATCACGCTCGATTTCGATGCCGAGTTCACACCGGTTGGCGCCAACGGTAATACGTTGTGGGTTAAGACCGATCTGGACGCAGCCAGGGGTCGTGTCGTGGCGATTGATTTGACCCGGCGCGAGCGCGCGAACTGGAAGACGGTCGTCGCTGAAACCAAGGACACGCTCACCGCTGCTGACGTAGTCGGTGGAAAAATTCTTGCGCAGTACTTGCAGGATGCCGCGACTGCCGTGAAGGTGTACGCGCTCAATGGCAAGTTTCTCGCCGATGTCCCGTTGCCGGGTGTCGGTTCGGCGGGCGGATTCAGCGGACGCTTCAAGAACCAGGAAACGTTTTACAACTACACCAGTCTCATCAACCCGACCGAAATCTATCGCTACGACATTGCGACCGGAAAATCGACCCTGTTCAAGCGTCCAAAGACCGCGTTCGACAGCGATCAATTTGAAACCCGGCGCGAATTTGTGACCAGCAAGGACGGCACGCGCTTTCCGATTTTCATCGCGCATCGCAAAGGGTTCAAGCTCGACGGCACTAATCCGACGCTGTTGTACGGCTACGGCGGCTTTAAGGTATCCGAAACGCCGAGCTATCGCGTCACCGCGTCGACGTGGATGAAAATGGGCGGCGTTTATGTGACGGCGTCGATTCGCGGTGGCGGTGAATATGGCGCGGCGTGGCACGACGCGGGCACCAAGGGCAAAAAGCAAAATGTGTTCGATGACTTCATCGCCGCTGGCGAGTGGCTTATCGCCAACAAATACACGCAGCCGTCAAAACTCGCCATCAACGGCGGCTCCAACGGCGGGCTGTTGGTCGGCGCCGTGGTCAATCAGCGCCCGGAGTTGTTTGGCGCAGCCGTGCCACAAGTCGGCGTGATGGATATGCTGCGCTTTCATAAATTCACCATCGGCTGGGCGTGGGTGTCCGACTACGGCACCTCTGACAAGGCTGATGACTTTAAATGGCTGTCGGCGTATTCGCCGTTGCACAACATTCAGGCCGGAAAAAAATACCCGCCGATTCTGGTGACCACGGCGGCCCACGACGACCGCGTGGTTCCTGCGCACAGTTTCAAATACACCGCCGCACTGCAAGCCGCTGACACCGGCGCGGCACCGAAACTGATCCGCATTGAGACCAGCGCCGGACACGGCGCGGGCAAGCCGACATCAAAAATTATTGAAGAGCGCAGTGATATGCTTGCCTTTATCGCCTATGTGTTTGGCATGACGGTGAAATAACAATCTGTGTGATGGACGAGAGCGTAGATCATCTTGAAAGGTAGCGTCGTGCTCCTATCCGTATCCGTCCGTTAGCGGTCATGCAAAAAGTTATCCGTTTATCCGTCGAATTGACGAACGACCCATGGACGCTGATCTAGAGCAAGCACGCCAGAATTTTTCCCAGGGCATCGAACATTTTGAAGCCGGGCGCTTTGCCCCGGCACGCCTATGCTTTGAGGCTTCGCTCGCTTTGGCACCGGGCCGTGCGTCGGTGCTGCTCAATTTGGGCAGCACGCTTTTTCGCTTGGGCCAGTGGCACGAGGCGGTCCCGGTATTGCAACAGGCCGCGGCAGCCAATCCTGGTCAGGCGGATGTCTGGGCCTTTCTGGGGCTGACGCATGAAGCACTGGCGCAATGGCAAGCAGCGGTTGAATGCCTGGCGCGGGCACTGGAGTTAGCACCCGAGCAGGCCGGACTATGGCTGACGCATGGGCGGTGCCAGTTGCGCCTCGGTTCCGTCGAATTAGCCTTGCAGGCCTTTGATCGCGCGGTGGCAGCCAATCCGCATCTGGCCGAGGCCTGGAGTGATCGTGGCAGCCTGCTGCGCGAATTGCATCGCCTGGAAGATGCGGCCCTGTGTTTTGAGAAGGCCCTCTCGCTTGGCGCCGATCCTGATTTGCATGGCTACTACCTGGCGTCGGTGCGCGGCACAGGAGGCCCCGCGACACCACCGCGCATGTATGTGGAGGCCCTGTTTGACGAATACGCTGCCGATTTCAAGGAACATCTGGTCGAGCAGTTGCGCTATCAGGCCCATGAGTCACTGGTCCGCCCGCTGCTCAACGCCGCGCGACGCTTTTCCGCAGTGCTGGACCTGGGCTGTGGCTCCGGTTTATGTGGCAAGCTTATCCACCCGCTTGCCGACTCGATTGATGGGGTTGATGTTTCCAGGGCGATGCTTGAACAGGCCCGTCAGCTTGGGGTGTACCGGGATCTGACACATGCCGATCTGGCGCCCTTTCTGACTGAAACTACCCGCAGCGCCAACCTGGTGCTGGCAGCGGATGTCTTTATCTACGTCGGCGAACTGTCGGCAGTCTTTCAATCGGTCCGCCGCATTCTTGAGCCGGCGGGCTGCTTTGCGTTCACCGTAGAGCTGTCACCTGAAGGACAGGATGTCCACCTGCTTCCCAGTTTGCGTTATGCGCATTCGGCGTCATATGTCCGTCGACTGGCGCAGCTTCATGGATTCAAGGTGCGCAACATTTTCACCGCCCCATTGCGCCATGACCAGTTGCAGCCGGTTCCGGGACTTTATGTTTTTCTGGAATAGGGGTATGCCTTCAGGGACCGGACGGCCCCGAATAAAAATACTGTAGCCGAACTTTTTACTGTGGAACAGGACTCATGGCGTCCGCCGGGAGGTGCTGCGCCAGGAAGCGCCCCAGCGCCTCGCGCCATGCCTCACGCGTGAACAGAAAGCCGTCGTTATGGCCACCGGCCAGCTCCAAAAACGCTTTCGGCCCCTTGACGGCGGCAAACAGCCGCTCGCCGTGATGGAACGGCACGATGTCGTCCTGACGACTGTGGGCGATCAGCACCGGGCTCGAGACGCGCCCGAGAGCCTCCAGCGCGTCGTAGCGGTAACGCGCGAGCCACCGCGCCGGCAGCCAGGGATAGAGCTCAGCCGCCAGCTCGGGCACCGAGACGAAGCTCGATGCAAGCACCAGCGCCCCGGGGCGCTCGGCCGCGGCAAGCCGGGCGACGACGGCGCCGCCCAGGGACTCGCCCATCAGCACGATGCGCTCGGGCGGGAATCCCCGCTCCGCCACGAGGTGGCGCCATGCGGCGCGGGCATCGGCGTAGGTGCCTTCCTCGCTCGGCTTGCCTTCGCTGCGGCCGTAGCCGCGGTATTCAAGGAGCAGCAACGAGTAGCCGAGGCGGTGGAACATGCGGGCGTAGTCCACCCGGTGGGAGATGTTGCCGGCGTTGCCGTGGGCGAGCAGCACCGCTCCGCGAGCCGCCGGCGCGGGGACATACCAGGCCTCGATCCGGACCCGGTCTTCCGTCGTCAGCCACACCACCTCGTAGTCGAGCCCGGCGTCCTTGGGCGTCAGCAGAATCTGCCGACCCACGTCGGGGAAGTAGATGAGGTACCCCTGCAGCACGAATATGATGCCCAACAGCGCGGCATACGCCGCGCCGCCCATGGTCAACACTTTTAGCAAGACTTCCATCGCCCGTGCCCCGTACGGTTGGGCGATATCGTGCGCTCTAACGAGTCAGGCCGCTGCCGGCCGGGGACAGTAGCCATATGAAATTGCATTGGGTTAGCCCGCTGCCACACGAAGCTTCTCCAAGGATAGGAAATTCAACCGCATGAGGCCAAGTATGGCACCGAAAAGCGTCCTCAAGAATCGTGCTTTCCTTGATGTGGTGATCTGAATTCCCAAGGTTTTTCCGCCCACCGGCACAAACGACATGGAAATTCAGCCCCTCATTCCATTTTCAGATCGATAAGGAGATTAGGCGCGAAGCCGCAGACAGTGCTGTAGCACGGCACGGCAAGGCGAAGCAACAACATATCGTATTGATCTGGAAATGGAATCACACCTGATTCTTCCGCAGCGTAGGCAAGCCCACACCAGCCGATTCAAACCCGCCGTCAACCGCCAGCACCTGCCCGTTGACATAGCTGGCTGCTGGGCTGCATAAAAAGCCTACGCTGGCGGCTATTTCTTCTACGCTGCCGTAGCGGTTCAGTGGAATCACGTCGTGGTAGTCAGAGCGAATCGCTACGCTGTGTACCAGCTTGGACATCTCGGTGTCTACCGGGCCGGGTGCTACGGCGTTGGCACGAATGCCAACTGTGCCCAGCTCTACCGCTTGCTGTTTGGTGAGCTGGATGATGGCGGCTTTGCTGGTGCCGTAGGCCACGCGCAGCGTGCTGGCACGCAGGCCGGAGATGGATGCGATATTCACAATTGCGCCGCCGTCTTGCGCGCTGGTGCGTCGCATGATGGGCACGCAGGCCTGGCTGCATAAAAATGCGCCGTCGAGGTTCACGCTCAAAACACTGCGCCACTCTTCAAAACTCGTCTCGCCAATCGGTTTAAACACTGCGATGCCAGCGTTGTTGACCAGCGCATCAATGCGGCCGAATGCTGCATCAACTTTTGAGATGGCGCTTTGTACTTGTGCGGGGTTTGACACGTCGCATGGCACAGCCAATACTGTGTCTTGGCCATGCGAAGCTTGTAATTTTTCAACCGCTAGGGTGAGCGTGGCGATGTCAATATCGAGCAAGGCCACGCGGTAGTCATGGGCTAAAAACCATTGGCCAATCGCCAAGCCTATGCCTCTAGCCCCGCCGGTGACGACGGCTACGCGGTGCAGTACTTTATCTGTGGTCATGGCGATGCCTCTTGCGTAAAATTGATTAAAAGTTCAACATCGTAAACCGTCAAGCCCTTTTTAAACCACTTACAAGCCCCTTTCAGGAGACATTCTTTTGATCACCAAAAACACGCCCGCCACCGTCCACATCGTAGGCTGGTCACATTCCAAGTTTGGCAAGTACGACCTGCTGGAGCCGGAAATGCTGATTGCCGACGCCGTGGCAGGCGCGCTGCTCGATGCCGGGCTAACCGCTGCAGACGTTGACTCGGTTGTGGTTGGCACTTTCAATGGCGGTTTTGTCGGCCAGGACTTTCCGTCGTCGCTGGCAATTAACTCGCAGCCCGGCCTGCGCTTCAAGCCCGCGCTGCGGGTTGAAAACGCCTGCGCCACCGGCTCGGCAGCCATCTACACCGGGATGCAAGCCATCCGCTCTGGTGCGGCTGACGTGGTGCTGGTGGTGGGCTATGAGCGCATGAACGGCTTGCCGACATTCGAAGTAGGCGACGTGCTGCTGCAATGCGCTTACGTGAAAGAAGAAACCTCGAGCACCGGCTTTGCGGGTGTGTTTGCAGGTATTACGCAAAAATACTTTGACACCTATGGCGACGCAAGTGATGCGCTGGCGCACATATCGGCCAAGAACCACCACAACGCCATGGCCAACCCCTACGCACATGTGCGGCGCGACTTGGGCTTTGAATTTTGCAATACCGTGAGCGACAAAAACCCCCTCGTTGCAGGCCCCTTGCGCCGCACCGATTGCTCCTTGATTTCTGACGGCGCAGCAGCACTGGTTTTGTGCAGTGACCGCGCATTGGCACGCGGCAACTTTAAGCGCGCGGTGAAGTTTCGCGCTGCGCAGGCCGTCAGCGACTACCTGCCGGTATCGCGTCGTGACATTTTGAAACTCGAAGGCGTGCAACTCGCATGGCAAAAAGCGTTTGCAGAAGCCGGCTGCTCGCTCGATGACCTGAGCCTGGTTGAAACACACGACTGCTTCACGATTGCCGAGCTGCTTGAAGTTGAAGCCATGGGCCTGGCCAAACCGGGCCAGGGGCCAGCCGTGGTGCGTGAGGG
>JBCKNC010000072.1:0-13352 GCA_038902915.1 Polaromonas sp. | reverse complement strand
GGGTGACGTGGGTGACTTGCGTCGGCCGGGCTTCGATGGTTTCATTCGCGTAGCCAGACACGAAAGTTTTGATTACGCCGGTGTCAGCGTCGTACACATGGCGCGAGATGCGGCCAATGTTGCCGCCATAGACGTGAATGCTGATCGACACTTGGTTGTCAAACACATTGGAGACGCGGTGTATGTCACCGATGGTCGGCGAGACTTCGTCCACTTCGCCGGGCCGTAACGTGTCTTCGCCCAGGCATTGCATTGGCTGACCCTCACTTGTCAATGCGAAACGCTCGCCGCGCTCACTGCCGCGCAGCATGCCGATCAGCCCCCAGACTGTGTGGTCGTGCACCGGTGTTTTCTGGCCCGGTCCCCAGACGAAACTCACCACCGAAAAGCGCTCTTGCGGATCGACGTGCAGCAAATATTGCTGGTAGTACTGCGGATGAGGGCGGGTGTAAACCTCAGGCAGCCAATCGTCGCTCGCGATTAGGGCTACTAGCAAGAGCCGGCCACCGCGGCGCAATACCGCTTCGGCAGCGCCGGGTCCGGCGTCGTCCACCAAGCGGGTAAAGTCTTGCACGAACTGGGCGAACCGTGGCGATGGGTGCGTGATCATAGGGGGCATGTTTCCATTACAGCACGTGTATCCGGGCAGGTTCATGATTTTTTCGACAGCATGCTGACGTAGTCATGTGCTTGCGTGTTGATGGTCGAGACGCGGTACTCAACCGGCTTGTCGCCAAAGGTCAATGCTAGGCGGTGCACCTCCATCACCGGCGTTCCCACAGGAAGCGCCAGTACGCCCGCCACAGCCTTGCCAGCCGCAGTCGCCCGAGCACGCTCCTGCGCACGCAGCACCGTAATGCCAAAGTCGGTCTGGTAAAGCGCATAAACCGTGCTTAGGCGCTCGACAAAGCGCTTTTCCGTAAGGCTGCGAAACATCGCCGCCGACAGCGCGATCCGGTCATGCACCACTACGCGGCCGCGCAGCGACAGTTTGTTGTCTATCCTGAACACCGGATCGCTCGGCTTGATGCGCAGGGCCCGGGCCTCAGCCATATCAGCCTTGTCGCGCGCAAAGCCGAAGCAGGTAATCCCGGGAAACTCTGGCTCATGCAGCGGATCGTCATCTTCCGGGTCGCGGCGCGGTTCCACGTGAAAAAACTGGAACATGAAACGCGCCCGGTTGTGCGGCGCGACAAACGTCCCCTTGCCCTGGCGCCTCACCAGCACATGCTCGTGCACCAGTTCGTCAACCGCGTGCCGCAAGGTGCCGATGCTGACCTGCAGTTCCAGCGCCAGCGCGGATTCACTGGGCAGCGCTTTACCCGCCCCGTAGTGGCCGGCCTCAATGATTTTCTGCAATTCGCGCTTGACCTGACGGAACAGCGGTAGCGCCTCGGCTGTAGATGATGGCTTGAGTTGTCTGGGTTGGTTTTTTATCTGCACCGGACCATTGGAACACCACCAGCAGCAGTCGTACAGGTCATTTATATGAGTTGATTGACAAGCTGCGCCCCGGCTCTAAACTGGCGCTTCGATTTAACTTAGGAACTCTGGAAAACCAATGATTCATTTCGTATTACATGATGCCAAAGACACCGTGGCAGTCGTGGTGGTGGAAGGTGTGACATCCGGCACCGACATGACCGGCTGGATCATGGATGAAGACCGCATGATCAATGTCAAGGCGCAGCAGGACATCCCGATTGGCCACAAGGTGGCTCTCAAGGACATGGCCCCAGGTGACACCGTCTGGAAGTACGGTATCGACATGGGCAAGGTCGTGGCCGACATCAAGGCCGGCCAGCACGCCCATGTGCACAACATCAAGACCAAACGTTGGTAATTGCCTGCCCGACCGCCTGATGCACGCACAGCCTGTGTTCGCCGAATGAACTCCACCCAAAAAATTGAAAAGGATTCCCCATGTCTGTGATTAACAAGGACACCACCTTTCTCGGCTACCGCCGTGAAAACGGCCGCGTCGGTGTACGCAACCACGTGATCATTCTTCCGCTCGACGATTTGTCCAACGCCGCTGCCGAAGCCGTGGCCCACAACATCAAGGGCGCGATGGCGATCCCGCATTCCTATGGCCGACTACAGTTTGGCGCCGACCTGGATCTGCACTTTCGCACGCTGATCGGTACCGGCTGCAACCCCAACGTGGCGGCGGTCGTCGTGATTGGCATCGAGGACAGCTGGACGAAGAAAGTGGTCGACGGCATCGCCACCACAGGCAAGCCCGTGGTCGGTTTCGGCATTGAAGGCCACGGCGATCACGAGACCATCATGCGGGCGTCCAAAGCGGCACGCGAGTATGTACAGTGGGCCAGCGAAAAGCAGCGTGAGGTCTGCGGCATTTCAGAGCTCTGGGTGTCGACCAAATGCGGCGAGTCCGACACCACTTCCGGCTGCGGCTCCAATCCCACCGTCGGCAACGCCTTCGACAAGTTGCATCCGCTGGGCAACTACCTGTGCTTTGGCGAAACCACCGAGCTCACCGGCGGCGAGCATATCGTCGCCGCGCGCTGCGCTACCGATGCGGTGCGCGAGAAATTCATGTTCATGTTCGACCGCTACCAGGACGTGATCAACCGCCACAAGACCAGCGACCTGTCGGACTCACAGCCGACCAAGGGCAATATTGCCGGCGGCCTGACCACCATCGAGGAAAAAGCCCTCGGTAACATCCAGAAGATCGGAAAGATCTGCACGGTCGACGGCGTCATCGACAAGGCCGAAATGCCGACGCATCCGGGCCTGTGGTTCATGGACTCGTCCAGCGCCGCTGCCGAAATGGTGACCCTGTGCGCCGCCTCGGGATACGCCTTACATTTCTTCCCCACCGGCCAGGGCAATGTGATTGGCAATGCGATTGTCCCGGTCATCAAGATCTGCTCCAACCCGCGCACCGTTCGTCTGATGAACGAGCACATGGACGTGGACACCTCCGGGCTGCTGCAGCGAGAGATCACGCTGGACCAGGCCGGCGACAAGCTGCTGGAAAGCATGTTGCGCACCGCGAACGGGCGCTTGACGGCGGCAGAAGCGCTGGGGCATCGTGAATTCGTCTTAACGCGCCTGTTCGAAAGCGCCTGACGGTGCGCGCCCGCATCGTCATCAGTGAGTTCATGGACGAGCGTGCGGTCGCCCGGCTCAAGGCGGTGCACGATGTGCTGTACGACCCCAAACTGGTGAGTGACTCCGCCCGCCTTCTCGCCGAAGCTGCAAATGCTGACGTGCTGATCGTGCGCAACCTCACGCAGGTGCGTGGGGAGTTGCTTTCAAAGCTGAGCCGCTGCAAGGTGGTCGGGCGGCTAGGCGTGGGGCTGGACAACATCGACGTCGTCGGCTGCACGGACAAGGGCATCCAGGTCATTCCCGCCATCGGTGCGAATGCCCTGAGCGTGGCCGAGTACGTGATTGGGAGCGCGATGCTGCTGCTGCGCGGCACCTATGCTTCGACGCAGGCCGTTGCCAACGGCCAGTGGCCGCGCAGTGCCTTGAGCAACGGCCGCGAAACGGCGGGCCGGGTGCTGGGCATCATCGGCTTCGGCTCCATCGGACAGGCCACAGCGCGCCTGGCACAGGCGCTGGGCATGCAGGTCATCGCCTTTGATGCCCTGCTCAAGCCGGATGCGCCGGTGTTCGCGCAGACAGGGGTCATGTTTACCAGCCTCGATGCGCTGGTCAGCCAGTCCGACGTGGTCACCCTGCATGTTCCGCTGGTGGACACGACACGGGACCTGTTCAACGCCGCACGAATTTCGGCAATGAAAAAAGGCGCGGTGCTCATCAATACCTCGCGCGGCCACATCGTGAACTTGGCGGCCGTGGCGGCGGCGCTACGCTCCGGTCACCTGGGTGGCGCGGCCATCGATGTTTTCGACGTCGAGCCCCTGCCCGCAGATCTGGCGCTACAGAACTGCCCGAACCTCCTGCTGACGCCCCATATCTCTGGCGTCAGCCTAGAGGCCAATGAGCGGGTGTCTTTCATGATTGCCGATAAAATACTGGAGAGTCTGAAGTAATGGCCCAACTATCAATGGACGAAGCCTGCCTCCTCGCGGTGCGCGCACTGCGCAATGCCGGCGCGAGTGAAGCCATGGCGGCCAGCACCGCAAAGGCGCTGGTCAGGGCCGAGGCACAGGGTCTGGCCTCGCACGGCCTGAGCCGCGTGCCGCAATACGCAACTCACTTGCGCAACGGCAGGGCCAACGGCGGTGCACAGGCCAGTGTGGTGCGGCACAAGGGCGCGGCCGTGCTGGTCGATGCCGGCCAGGGCCTGGCCTTTCCGGCCTGCGATCTCGCCATCTCGACGGCAATTGCCACGGCCCAGACGCTGGGTGTGTGTTTTGCCGGCGTGACCAACAGCCACCACTGTGGCGTGCTGGTTGACCATCTACGCGCGGTGGCCGATGCCGGCATGGTGGGGCTGGGTTTTGCCAACTCGCCAGCGGCCATGCCTGCGGCTGGCGGCAAACACCCGATCTTTGGCACCAACCCCGTGGCGGCCGTCTTTCCGCGACGCAACGCCGACCCGCTGATGATTGACTTGTCACTCAGCGAAGTCGCCCGCGGCAAGCTGATGCTGGCGGCCAGGGACGGCCAGACCATTCCCCTGGGCTGGGCGCTGGACAGCCAGGGCCAGCCGACCACCGACCCAAAAGCCGGTCTGGCCGGCTCCATGCTGCCGCTGGGTGCCATCAGCAGCCCCAAGGGCGCCATGCTGGCGCTGATCGTCGAGCTGCTGGTCACGGCCGTCATCGGCGCGCAGTTCGGCTTTGAAGCCTCCTCGTTTTTTGTCGACGAAGGTAACGCGCCGCGCATCGGCCAAGCCTTTGTGGTGATTGACCCGGGCGCACTGGCCGGCAAGGATGTGTATTACGAACGCATGGAAACGCTGATCGCCGAAATGTTTCTCGACGACGGTGTGCGCCTGGCAGGTGCCCGCAGGATCAGCCTCGAAGAAAAAGCAAAGCAGTCAGGACTGACGATTCCGGATGCGCTGAAAGACCAGCTCGACAGGCTGGCGACTCTAGCGTGAACCACTAATAGCTTTTATTTTCTATTAACCAAATCAAAATGCACGCATGAATCTCAAAGTCAAGGTGTGGCGCGGCAAGGAGGTCGGTGGTTTCACGACCTACGACGTACCGCGCAACGAAAGCCAGACCGTGCTGGATGTGGTGACCTTTATCCAACGCAATCTCGAGCCGTCATTAAGTTATCGGTTTTCCTGTCGCGTGGGCATGTGCGGCTCCTGCGCCATGACCGTCAACGGCAAAGCGCGTTGGACCTGCCGCACACACATTTCCAAGGTCGCGCAAAACGGTGAGCTGGAAATCGCGCCGCTGTCAAATCTGCCGGTGATCAAAGATCTCGCAACCGATATGCGCGAGTTCTTTGATAAATGGGCGCGCGCCAAGGGCCAGTTCAAGGGCACACTGACCCGTCATGAGCCGTTTGCCAAGGTCGAGCCGGCTTCGAAAGAACGCAAGGCGGCCGATGCCGATATTGAATGCATAGGCTGCGGCATCTGCTACGCGTCCTGCGATGTGGTGAGCTGGCGGCCCGACTTTCTCGGCCCGGCCGCACTCAACCGCGCATGGACATTGGCAAACGACGTGCGTGACGTGCAGCAAGCCGAACGGCTACGCGCGGTGGCCGGGGACACGGGCTGTCATTCGTGCCACGGGCTGGGCTCCTGCACCGCGAGCTGTCCGAAGCAGCTCGCGCCCACGCTGTCCATCGCCGGCTTGAAGCGCAAGGTGGCCAAAGCGGCCGTGCGGGGCGAGTTGTGATCGCCGGGAGCGCTTCGGCGATCGCGCAGGCCAAGCGCTGGTACTGGCAGCGCCTCAGCGCAATGCTGCTGGCGCTGTGCGTGCTGGTTCATCTGGCGGTCATGATCTATGCCGTGCGCGGGGGCTTGAGCGCCGCCGAAATCCTGGGCCGCACACAGGGCAATTGGGGCTTCGCCGCGTTCTATGCGGTATTCGTTGTGGCCTGCGCGGTGCACGTGCCGGTGGGCCTGGCCAATATCGCCGTCGAATGGTGGGGCCTGGGGGAGCGCGCTGCGCTGTGGCTCTCGCGGGCGTTCGGGCTGCTACTGCTCGTGATGGGCCTACGCGCCGTGTACGCGGTGGTGGCAGGATGAAACGCCGCAACGACCAGCGTGCCCGCTCGCATCCGGTCTACTGGGCCTTCCTGATGCATCGTCTGTCAGGCCTCGGACTCGCGGCATTCCTGCCACTGCATTTCTGGGCCCTGGGCCAGGCATTGCAGGGTGCCGCGGCACTCGACGGCTTTCTGCGGTTCGCCGACCAGGGCCTCTTCAAGTTTGCCGAATGGGGACTTGTGGTGCTGCTGGCGCTGCACATGATGGGCGGCGTAAGATTGCTGCTGATCGAATTCGGGAGCGCCTCGGGGGGACTACGCAAGAACTGGATCGCTGGCGCGGTCGGTTTTGCAGCCGCCGTCGGAATGGCCTTCGCCCTTTCGCTTTTTGCCTAACATTTTCGACACCATGCCACTTATCCAAATCAAGGAGACAACAAGATGACCCCGACCCGACGTTCAGCCCTTGGCCGCGTTTTTGCCGCCACCGCCATTACGATTACCCTCGCCGCGACCTGGGCGCAGCCCGCGTTTGCGCAGGATCGCTGGCCCACCAAGCCGGTGCGCCTGGTGGTTCCATTTCCTCCCGGCGGTGCGACCGATGTGATCGCGCGCATGGTCGGCCAGAAGCTGGCGGTACTGTGGGGCCAGTCGGTCGTGATCGAAAACCGTGCCGGGGCCGGCGGCAACATCGGCGCCGATGTGGTGGCCAAGGCTCCGGCCGATGGCTACACGCTGCTGATGGCCTCGGGCAGCATCACGATCAACCCGCACATCTACAAGCGCATGCCCTTCGACACCAAGAAGGATTTTCTGCCGATCACGAATGTCGCCAGCGGTCCGATGCTGGTGGTGGTGCCAGACAGTTCTCCGGTAAAGACCCTGAAGGAGTTGATCGCGCTGGCCAAGTCAAAGCCGGGCTCGCTGAACTTCGGCTCTGCCGGCGTCGGCACCCAGGTGCACCTGGCCGCCGAAAACTTCGCCGACGCAGCCGGCATCGACATCACCCATGTCCCGTACAAGGGTGAGTCGCTCGCCTATACCGATCTGATCGGCAACCAGGTTCAGATGGTGGTGGGCAACTTCGCAGCCGCCTCCGTACTGCTTGGCCCTGGTCGACTGCGCGCGTTGGCCGTTACCGGGAAGGCACGCTCGCAGCAGTTGCCAGACGTTCCCACGGTCTCCGAAAGCGGGTTGCCGGGCTTCGAAAATACCGGCTGGTTCGGCCTTCTCGCCCCCGCCGGCACGCCGCAAGATATTCTCGCCAAGGTAGAGCGCGACACCGTCAAGGTGCTGGCCGAAACCGATACGAAGGCGCGCCTGTACGTTCTAGGCATGATACCGGTGGGCAACACCTCAACCGAATTCGCGAAGGCGATGGATGCGGAGTCCAAGCACTGGGCCGCCGTGGTAAAAAACCGCAAGCTCGCCACCAACTAATTCCATTCCCAGATCAATACGATATGTTGTTGCTTCGCCTTGCCGTGCTAAAGCACTGTCTGCGGCTTCGCGCCTAATCTCCTATCGATCTGAAAATGGAATAACACGAAGAAAACCCGATGAAGATTGATCTGCAAGCGGTGGAAGACGCCGCCATGACGCTGTACATCCGCGCGTTGAAAATGCTGCCACCGGATGTCAAGGAGGGGCTGGCGCGCCTGACCAAGACTGAATCGTCGGCCACGGCGAAAAACGTGCTGGCGACCATGGTGACGAATATCAAGGTGGCGGAAGCTACGAACAACCTCTTATGCCAGGACACCGGTATTCCTATTTACAACGTGCTGATTGGTTCGAACGTGCAGGTTGACGGCCATGGGCTTAAACAGGCGATACGCCGCGGCTGCGAGCGCGCGACCCGTGAGCACCCTTTGCGTTCTTCGATCGTGCATCCGCTGACGCGCATCAATAATCACACCTCCTGCGGCATCGAGGTGCCGGTGATTCATATCGACTTCAGTGAGACGCCCGACACGCTGGAAATCGAAATGATTCCCAAGGGTAGCGGCTCGGAAAACAATTCCTTTCTGAAGATGGCCATCCCGTCGGAAGGCATAGACGCGATCAAGATATTTGTGATTGATTGCGTACTTGCGGCCGGCGGCAAAACCTGCCCACCGACTATCGTCGGCGTAGGTCTCGGCGGCACTTCCGATTTGAGTGTGGCGCTGGCCAAACGCGCAGCAACCCGTGAGCTGGGCAGCCGATGCAGCGATCCGGAAGGTGCCAAGCTGGAAGAGGAATTATCAGCTGCAGTGAATCAACTGGGCGTGGGGCCCCAGGGTCTGGGTGGCGACTCCACGGCCTTTGCGGTGCAGATCGAACTCGCCGCGACGCATATCACGATGAATCCAATCGCCGTCAATATGCAGTGCCATTCGGCGCGGCGCGCCCGCGCGACGTTCACACCCGCAGGCGTGAGCTACGGTTTCTAGGAAATTGAGCATGGCGCATTACGAACTCTCGACGCCGGTCACCGAGGCGCAAATCAGGCAGCTGCGCATCAATGACACGGTTACCTTGCAGACGACATTATTCGGCATCCGCGATGCGACCCAGATTCATATGTTCGACCGCGGTCGCAAGACGCGTTTCGACCTGAATGGTCATGCGGTGATACATACCGCACCGAATGTGCAGCAGGTGGAGAAGTCCACCGAATATCCGGCCGGCTATAGGCCGATATGCATAGGCACCACTACTTCTGACCGAATGGAACGCTTTACCCGGCCGCTTATGACAGACTATGGCGTGCGCATGATTATCGGCAAAGGGGGGATGCGCGACGCTTCGCTGGCCGCATTCAAAGATCTGGGGGGAGTCTATCTGGCCATAGTCGGCGGTACCGCCGCGCTGGAGACGACTTGGATCGAGCAGATCGAAGACGTGGATATGGACGATTTGAATCCCGAATCGCTCTGGAAATTTCGCATCCGCAATTTCGGCCCGCTGCTGGTGGCGATGGATAGTCATGGCGGCAGTCTGTATGACCTGCTCAAGGTAGGCATGGCCGAAAAAAGGGCCAAAGTGCTGGCTAGTCTTGGAGTCAAGGGCGCATGAACATCAAACGACTACAGACCGACATCCTGATTCTCGGCTCCGGTGGTGCCGGCCTGTTTGCGGCATTGCATGCGCATCAGACTGCGCCGGAACTCTCAATCACCGTTGCGGTCAAGGGCCTGCTCGGCAAATCCGGTTGCACCCGCATGGTCCAGGGCGGCTACAACGTTGCGCTGGCCGAGGGCGATTCGGTCGAACGCCATTTTATGGACACGATAGAGGGCGGCAAATGGCTGTCTGACCAGGATCTGGCCTGGACGCTGGTGACCAAGGCGGTCGAGCGGGTGCATGAACTCGAGAACGAGCTCGGCTGCTTCTTCGACCGCAACCCCGATGGCACGGTGCACCAGAAAGCCTTCGCCGGTCAGACTTTTGACCGCACCGTACACAAGGGTGATCTGACCGGTATCGAGATCATGAACCGGCTGTCTGAACAAGTCTGGTCACGCGGCATCGGGCGGCTGGAAGAACATCGCGCCGTCGAGCTGATCAAGACGGCGGACGGCAGCGCGCTGGCCGGCGTGCTGATGATCGATATGCGCGATGGCGGCTTCGTCTTCGTGCAGGCCCAAGCCGTACTTCTCGCCACTGGTGGCGGCCCGACCATGTACAAGTACCACACCCCGTCGGGCGAGAAGACCTGCGATGGCCTGGCGATGGCGCTGCGGGTCGGCTTGTCGGTGCGCGACATGGAGATGGTGCAGTTTCACCCCACCGGCCTGTTGGCTGGCACCGGCACGCGCATGACCGGGACAGTGCTTGAAGAAGGCTTGCGCGGCGCCGGCGGCTATCTACTCAATGGCGACAAGCAGCGCTTCATGGAGCGCTACGACCCCCGGCTGGAGCGCGCCACGCGCGACATCGTTTCACGCTCGATTTATTCCGAGATGCGCGCCGGCCGTACCTCGCCAAACGGTGGGGTGTACATCCAGATGGCGCATCTCGGGCCGGAGAACGTGCGCCAGCAGTTCAAGGGCATGGTCGAGCGCTGCGGCGACTGCGGTTTCGATCTCGCGGCTGGCCTGGTGGAGGTTGTGCCGACGGCCCACTACATGATGGGCGGCGTGGTGTTCAATGCCGATTGCAGCACCGCGCTGACAGGACTGTTTGCCGCCGGTGAAGACACTGGTGGCGTACACGGTGCGAACCGGCTCGGCGGCAACGGTGTCGCCAATTCCACCGTGTTCGGCGGCATCGCCGGAGACAGCATGGCGGCCTGGGTGCAACGCCACGGCAGCCTGCGCGAGCCCGACGAAGCGGCGATCCAGCGCAGCGTCGAATGGCACGTCGCGCCGTTTGCGAATGCGCCCGGCAACATCGAAGCGATCCGCGAGGCGCTGTTCGACTGCATGTGGCAGGACGTCGGCATCCTACGCACCGCCGAAGGGCTACAGCGCGCGCTCACCACGCTGGCTGAGCTTGATGCGCAGCTTTCGTGCACTGGCGTGGCCGATGGCGATCGCGCCTTCAACCTGAGCTGGCACGACTGGCTCAACCTAAAGAGCCTGATCGCCGTGAGCCGCGTGATCGCCACCTCTGCGCTGGCCCGTGAAGACTCGCGCGGTGCGCATTTTCGGGAAGACCATCCGCACACCGACGCACTGGCGGACTCCACCTATATCGTTGTCACGCAGGCCGGCGAGAAAACGCTCTCGACACGGCGCGAGCCGGTGCGCTTCACCCGCGTCGTCCCGGGCCAAACGATCTTGCTGGAAGAACCCGCCCATGCTCCCTGACATGAACAAGCCTCTAGGCGCGCGCGGCTGCGACGTCCTCATACACTCCCTGAAAACCGCCGGTGTGGAGCGTATTTTTACGCTCTCTGGCAACCACATCATGCCGGTCTTCGACGCAGCGCTGGACTCTGGCATCGAACTCGTCCACACGCGCCACGAAGCCAGCGCCGTGCACATGGCCGATGCCTATGCACGCATCACTGGTAAGGTGGGCATCGCGCTCGTCACCGGTGGTCCCGGCCATGCCAATGCGGTTTCCGCGCTCTACACCGCGCAGATGGCCGAAGCGCCGGTCGTGCTGCTTTCCGGTCATGCGACTAACGACGAGCTTGGCATGGGCGCCTTCCAGGAGATGCGCCAGGCCGAGATGGCCGCGTCGGTGACCAAGGCGTCCTGGACCTGCGCCGGTCCGGACCAGATCGCCAGGGATATCGCCCGAGCGATACGCATCGCCCGATCCGGCCGTCCCGGCCCGGTGAACTTGAACCTGCCGACCGACGTGCTCGAAAATATGACCGAAGTGCCGGCACTCAAGGCCGCTGCCTTCGAGGCTGAACCCCTGCCGCTGGCCCCGGCCACTGCCAGTGACCTGATGCAGCGCCTGGCACGTGCCAAGCGACCGATGATTCTTGCCGGCCCCGCCTGCATGACCCGGCCGGGTCGCGCGCTCATGGCCGCGCTGGAAGCCGCCAGCGGCGTGCCAGTGATCGGCATGGAGAGCCCGCGCGGCATCGCCGATGCCAGCCTGGGCGCGTTTGCGCAAATGTTGGCGCAGGCCGACTGCCTGTTGCTTGTCGGCAAGCGGCTCGACTTCACGCTCAAATTCGGTAAGGCCCCGGCATTCCCAGGGGACGCCACGGTGCATCAGGTGGATGCAGAGTCCAGCGAAATCGAGCGCACCCGCAACGCGCTCGGTGATCGACTGCAGGTCACCGCGCTGGCCGACGCTTTCTCCTCGCTGTCGGCCTTGACCCAGGCTGCATCGGGCGGTGCGCCGACCGCGTGGCTCACCGACGTCCGCAGCGCGCTCACCTACCGCCCGCCAGCGTGGGACGCGGCGCGATCCGAAGCGCCCGGCAAGCTCCATCCGGTGCAGATGCTCAGGCCGCTGCAGGCGCTGCTCGACAGCCATCCTGAATCGGTGCTGGTGTGCGATGGCGGCGAGATCGGGCAATGGGCAATGGCTTGCCTGCGTGCGCCGCATAGGGTCAACAACGGCGTGGCCGGCTCGATCGGATCCGGCCTTCCCTACGCCCTGGCGGCACGCTGCGCGCAGCCGCAGGCGCCGGTGGTAGCGGTGATGGGCGACGGCACGGTCGGCTTTCACATCTCCGAATTTGACACCGCGATGCGCTACGGGTTGCCTTTCGTCTCGGTGATCGGCAACGATGCGCGCTGGAATGCCGAATACCAGATCCAGCTGCGCGACTACGGCGCAGACCGGCTCGTGGGCTGCGAGTTGCGCCCGATGCGCTACGACGCCGTGGCGCAGGCCTTCGGCGGTTATGGCGAACTGGTGACCGAACCGCAGGCGATGGCCGCGGCCGTGCAGCGTGCACAAGCCAGCGGCCTGCCCGCCTGCCTGAACGTGATGATCGAGGGCGTCCCGGCGCCGCAGATCAAACGCTGAGCGGGCGGCGCATGATCGATCTGCCTTGGATCACGCTTTTGAGCGCAACGCTGATCGTGACGGTCGCGTACACCGTGTACGGCCTCACCGGATTCGGCGCGACCATCATCGCCATTCCGCTGCTCGCTCACTTCTTTCCGCTGCGCTTCGCGGTGCCGATGATGCTGGTCTTCGATCTTTTCGCCGGCCTGCTGCTCGGCCTGAAGAATCGCAAGTACCTGGACCGGCAGGAGTTGCTGCGCTTGCTGCCGTTTCTGCTGCTCGGTATGGGCGCTGGCGTGACGCTGCTCGTGCAGGCCAGCGAACGGTGGCTGCTGCTGCTGCTTGGCACCTTCGTGCTGAGTTATGCCAGTTGGAGCCTGCTAAGCAAGGTGGCGCCCGCGCCCGTCTCTGCGCACTGGGCCATTCCGGCCGGGGTAATCGGCGGTGCCTTCACTGGGCTGTATGGCACGGGCGGACCTGTCTACATGATCTACCTGGCGCGGCGCCTGCCCGACAAAACCGTGATGCGCGCCACCATCGGCGTGCTGATCTTCGGCACCGCGCTGATTCGGCTCGCGCTCTTCACCGGCAGCGACTTCTACACGCAACGTAACCTGTTGCCGCTCGCGTTTGCGCTGCTGCCCTGCGCACTCATCGGCTATCTGGCCGGTAGCCACCTGCACGCGCGTATGCCAGCGCATCGCGTGATGCGGGCCGTTTGGTTGTTGTTGATCGCCGGCGGCGCCAGCCTGTTCTGGCGCGGCCTGACCATATCCTGAGGTCTGGCGCCGGCGGTCCTGCCGATGTAGCGCTGCATGCCAGCGGGC
>JBCKNC010000071.1:0-13357 GCA_038902915.1 Polaromonas sp. | reverse complement strand
TTGCAACCACCGCATACGCCCAGGCCGCAGACCACAGCCCCGGGATGGGACACAACCACAATGCCGCCGGTCACGGCACCATGCGCGGCCCCAGCGCAATGCTCACCAAACAGGACGCCAATTCTGCGACCGACATGGGATTGGTGATGAATCTTGTGCACAACAACGCCAAAATCAAGCGCTCGGTGACCCAGTTACCGGACGGCATCAAAACCGTCACCGAATCAGACGACCCCAAAGTGGCGCAGGCGATCAAGGCGCATGTCGCCAGCATGTCCGGCCGATTCCAGGACAACCGTGAATTCAATATATTCAGTACCACGCTGCCGGTAATCTTCGACAACGCGGACAGAATAAAATCCGTGGTCGAGATGACCGACAAGGGTGCCATTGTCACCCGCACCTCCAGCGACCCGAAAGTGGCGGCGGCCTTGCAGGCCCATGCCGGTGAAGTCACCGAACTCGTGCAGGAAGGCAGGGCTGCGTTTCACCGCGGCATGCAGGCCCGCATGACCATGGGTGCGGGCGGGCCACGGGCGGCCATGGGTCGCCAGGCCCCGCCGGGCAATCCCGCACCGGCGATACCCGGGCATACGCACTGACACGGTCTGCTCCGCGATGCGCCTCATTCAGATCAAGGAATCAGGCGGAAACCGGGGTCAGGTCTCAATACTGTTCGGATAGCGCATTTCTTGGGCCTGCCGGAGCGCTTCCTGCTTCGACAGGTTGCGGATAAAGGCACTTAACCGAACAGCATTGAGACTTGCCCCCTTTTACTCTCTTTGTTTTTCACTCATCGTTTTCTCCTTGAACTGATTTTTACCCATCAGCTAAGAAGTACGTTTTTCGGGGCAAGGTCACAACGATGGCACGGCGCTGACGGCCCGTCCGTTCGACCTAAAGTTAGAGGTCATCGCGCGAAACCTGACACGATTGCCGCAATGATCGCTATCACAGAGAGGGTGATAGCAGCGAGACATAGCTTCCGCGGCCTCTCGCGCTCAGCCGCAGCATTCACTGCAGCTTGGTCCAGCGCGCTAACGACCTGTTTCAGTTGTGCTGCGAGGGCTCTGATTTGTTCGGCGTTACTTGACGAGGCCGTTTGAAGCTCGGCGATTTGTTGGTTCAGCAGGTCTGATTGATTCGGTATCGCATCAACCTTCTTGCGGGTAAACGCGGGCTTCACCACGTCAATAATAGTGTCGAGGTTGGCGAGGACGAGTTTTCCGACTGCGAGCCATGGCAGTACCATAGATGACCTCAACGTAATGTAGACCGCCGAATATTCTGAGATTCCAGCTTATCCGGCGGGATAAACTGGACGACTGGGCTGAATTTACCCCAGAGAAAACCGCATACCCCGCTTGACGGCTTGTTTTTTAACGGCGACTCAGTGTCTTTGTACATGGTTTCCATTCGGGCACCTCTATAAATTCATTTTTCAGGCGAATTGCGTCGTTGGGCGGTACTCGCAATCCTCACGTACCTGAAGTACGTTCCGGTTGCTGCGCTCCGTCCGCCTAGCACTTCATCCTGAAAATCTGAATTTCTAGAAGTGCCCATCCTACGAACTCTGTCGCCTATCTTCCCCAACCCAAGCGTCTGGGGGAAGACGTGATTCGTCAAACCGAGAAAGTCTCCACCTTCAAGCCAGCAAATATTTTGAAATCGGCGACGTTGCGCGTCAGAAGCGCATAACCGTGGTGCAACGCTGTGGCGGCTATCAGCGCATCATGAGCACCAGCGGTTACATTTTTTGAGAGCGCTGCGACCATTCGGGCATGGGTTCGCACCACGGGCATTGAAAACTCTAATACAGGTACAGACGACAGCAGATTTTCGACAAATGCGCCGCGCTGCGCCCGGCGCCGGGCAGTGTTGGCGCGCTCAACACCGACCAAAAGCTCACTGGCAGTAATAGCGCTCATGTAAGCGCCGCCGTATTGAGCCCAGCGGGCCAAGTCAAGCGTGCTCGCAGATTTTTCGGCCAGCACCCACACATCTGTATCAATCACGAGGCCCATGGGTCATCTCGTGCAACTAATTTTGACCGCTGAGTAGCCACGTCACTAGCCATGGATTGGCGCTCAGACTTAGAGAGTTGAGGCCCGTTAGTCAAAAACTCATCAAGTCTGTCGATCGGAAACCCACTGGAGGCCACAGCTGGCAGAACGCGTGCAACTACTCGCTTGCCTCGTTGAATATCTAGCGACTGGCCTTGGTACTGCACCTGACTCAAAAAATCTGACAGGCCACGAGAGAATTCGGTCACGGTTAAAGCTACAACACCCATATCACTCACCTTTAAGAATATTTGATAATAAGAAAATCAGTTTATCATATATTATTATTTCAAGCTATTGCCAAACCGTTCTCCCACTCCACTCCACTCCACTGCACTCCACTCCACTTCACTTCACTTCACTTCACTTCACTTCACTTAACCCACCTCAGACAACCTGCCCAGCACCAGCCGCAGCTGCCGCCCGCACCGCACCGCCAGCGTTTCATCGTGCGCGCCAAGCTGCCCGGCCCGGCGACCATCACCCACTCAAGGGCACTTCTAGAAATCCAGATTTTCGGGATGAAGTGCAAGGCGCGTGTCGCATCGCCCTTTGGGCTCATGCGAGGGTCGCGCAGCAACCGGAAGGGTTATTGGGGTCAGACGCCAATTTCATTGCGGTGCGTTGCACCGCCCCCGAAGGGCGTGCCGGAGGCACGATGAATTTGGACTCTGACCCCAAAAACCCGCGAGCACCGCGCAACGCGGCAATTCGCCCGAAAAATGAATTTATAGAACTGCCCTCAACTACCAGCGCAGCACCCGCGGCCCGAGCACCGCACCGGCCAGTGCGGGAATCGCGATCCCCAGCACGTACCAGACAGCCAGAAAAGGCGCGGCCAATTCCGGGCAGTACAGCGAATACACCAGTGCGCCCAGCGCCCCGGCCAGCAGGCCGGCGCCAGCACCGGCGAGCACCAGCCGGGTAGGCGCCAGGCCCTTCATGGCCCACAGCGTCGCAACCAACAGCGGCAGTGAAATCAGTGCGATGTTGAAAGGACAACTGTTCCATGTATTACCAAGAATGAGACCGGCGCGTTGCGCTGGCGCAGCATTGAGCAGTACCAAGACTGCGAGCGACCACAACATCAGCAGCGGCGCGACCAGCGCCATCCAGACGCCACCCAGGCGCATGCCGGGCCTGGCCAGTCGCTCGGCCACGACCAGACCGGCCAAGGCAAGGCCGGCGGGAAAAGCCATCTTCAGCCAGAACATCAACTTTCCCGCATCCTGTGCCAGATCGGCACGCACGCCGAACGTGAGCAGCAGCAGCAGGACTGCGGCCAGCACACCCCAGCCCAGGGCCACAGCGAAGCGCCGGCCAACCGCATTCGCGGGAACCGGTGCGGCACCGGCCGCCAGCAGGGAAACAAATTCATCCGTTTTCATAAAGTACCTCTGATCTTGGCGGCCAGCGCCTTCAGGCCTCTGTGCACGCCGATCTTCACCGCTGACTCCGACATGCCGGTAAGTTGAGCTGTCTCGACGACGGACAGACCTTCGAGCTTGACGTGCATGATCGGCAGACGCTGACGGTCGGGCAGGCCAGCCAGCAACTTGCCGAGGTCGCGCTTCGCCTCGGCCGCTTCGGTGTCCGACGCGGCAAAAACTTCGAGTTCATCGTCCAGTGGATCGGTCAGCGCCTGGTTTGCCGCATTGGCACGCAACCAGTCGATCAGCTTGTAGCGCGAAATCGCATGCACCCACGCCGTCAGCGGCTGGTCGGTCCGGTAGGTGTGGCGCTGGTTATGCACCGCGAGCAGTGTTTCTTGCACGAGGTCCTCTACTTCATCGGGTCGCTGAAAAAGCCGCTTTCTGACATAGGCCCGCAAGTGCGCAGTCAGCGCCTTCAGAAAACGGTGGTAAGCCGCTGTATCGCCACCCAGCCCCTGCAGCAGCAGCTCACGCAGCCGGCGCTCGGTGTCCGCCAAGCGAGCTTCTCCTTGTTCTATTCGTTGCATAAGTGGTTTGGGTTACAGCACGCGCCATAAATATTTTTAAAATTGAGCCCTGAACTGTAACCCGCAGCCAGATTCTTGCGAATTACAAGGCAGACCGCAACGAACCCTTCCTGCAAGGTGCGTTCGGTTTGTGTTTAACACCTGACCGCATGAAAGGAACGCCATGAAGATTGCAAAACTCATTGTCTCCGGACTCCTCGTAGCCGCCGCGACGTTGTCGCACGCCCTGGAGGTCAAGCCGTATACGGCCGCAGCGCTGGCCGCAGCGCAGAAGGCAGACAAGCCGGTGGCGGTGCACTTCCACGCTGACTGGTGCCCCTCCTGCCGCGCGCAGGAAAAGGTGCTGCAGACCCTGAAGGCAGAACCCGGCCTAGACCTGACTGTGCTGGTCGCCGACTACGATACCGAGAAGGATCTCAAGCGCCGCTTCAAGGTGCGCTCTCAAGCGACCCTGATCGTGTTGCGGGGTCAGCAGGAATGGGCCCGCCTGGTCGGCGACACGTCAGCCGATTCGATCCGGCAGGCATTGAAAACCGCACTGTGATTGCGCAACCCCGAGCATGTCTGCCGTGATCTTGCTGCCGCACCTCGGATTCAGCCTCGCCGCAGGCGGGCTGAGCACCTTGTCGCCCTGCGTGTTTCCCTTGCTGCCGCTGGTGCTCGGCGGCGCACTGCAGGGCAACCGCTTCGCCCCGCTGGCGATGGGCCTGGGCATGACGATATCCTTTGCCGCGATCGGCATGCTGCTCGGCGCACTCGGGCCGGCGCTGGGTATCGATGCCGACACCGTGCGTGTGGCTGGCGCGGCGATGTTGATTGCGTTTGCGCTGGTCATGCTGGTGCCCGCACTCGGCGCGCGGTTCACGCAGTGGATGCTGCCGCTGGCCAGCACTGCCAACGCTGCTTCGGCCCGCCTTGACGGCGGC
This sequence comes from Polaromonas sp., assembly GCA_038902915.1. Taxonomy (GTDB): domain Bacteria; phylum Pseudomonadota; class Gammaproteobacteria; order Burkholderiales; family Burkholderiaceae_C; genus Polaromonas. The sequence continues at coordinate 8,408 of JBCKNC010000071.1, read as the reverse complement.
TCGCTCAGTGGCGCCTTGCTGCTCGGTGGCGTACTGGGCCTGGTGTGGAGCCCCTGTTCGGGACCGCTGCTCGGATCGGCACTGACCCTGGTGGCCAGCGAGGGCGGTGTGACGCGCGGCGGCATCGTACTGGGCGTGTTCGGTCTGGGCGCGGCGATCCCGCTGGTGGCAGTGGCCTATGCTTCGCGCAGCGGCTTTGCCCGCGTGCGCGACTGGGTGCTGCCACGCATCGAGCGCGTTCGTCATGGCTTCGCGTTGTTGCTGGGCGCCATGGGCGTCGCGATCCTGACCGGGGGCGACAAGTGGCTGGCAGCGCGCGTCCTACAATGGCTGCCCGACGCCTGGGTCAACCTGACTATTGGCATCTGAGGGCCGATGCAATCGATTCACCAATGCCGAGGCCCGTTCGTGGGCTGCGAATCACCTAGAGGAAACACGATGATGAAGAACACAACCCTACTCGCCGCCGTTACCATTGCGCTCGCCGCCTGTGCGACCGCGCCGGCACCTGCGCCCAAGCCCCTGATGACGGCGCCAGCGCCGGTCTCATTCGACGGCAACGTCACAGGTCAAGCAACGGACTACGTCTTCGTGCTGGTCCCGGATGCGAATCCGGCGACTGCCGGGTTAGCCCTGCGCGCCGGCGAGGTTTTGCGTCTCGCGCTGCCCGCTGCCTTCAAACGCAACGCGTCGGTGGCAGTGAGTCCCGACACCGACACCAACCTCTTGCTGACGAAGGGCTGGCCGCAGGGCGGCGTGCGCCTGGCTGGGCAGTACCGCGTCGGCTTTGACGAGAAGGCCAACGCCGTGACCGTAACGGCCTTGCAGGCCGTAGCCGCGGATGGTGCCAACGCGCCCGGCATCAAGGCGATCCACCTGCGTGGTCGCAGCTTCATCAACCCGATGCCGGGCGACTACGCCGTCTCGGTGACGCATGTGGCAGCGGATGGCCAGACCCTGGCCGTCTGGCAAGGCCAGCTCAAGGTGCTCGAGAACGCACCAACCGCTCGGCTTGGACCGACCAATTTCCACCTGCCACCGGGCGCCAACGCGAACTTCCAGCAAGTCGCGCCAGGACAGGTGGCACCGCAGACCTTGGGGCTGCTGCTGTGGGGCGCGCAGGGCGCCGTGCTCAACGGCGTGGGCATCGCGCCGCGCGATCTGGCGCGCTTTCCGAAGTACACCGGCGGCCTGCTGGTGCAGGACACCAACCAGGACAAACGTCTGGATTCGGCGACCGACAAAGTCGTCGGCGGCATCATTGGCGCGGCGCCGGAGGGCGCAACCGGGCAGGCTGCAACCAGTCCCATCGGTGCCGACGGGATGCCGTTGTTGTCGGGCGCGGTCTTGCGGCATACCGGCTACCCCGCCGCAGTGGGCGGGGGTAAGCCGAACCCCGGGCTGCTGGCGATTCAATTCAAGGCTGGTGACAAGGCCGGGCTGTACCGGCCGACGGTTGAACTCATCGGCGGCAACGCGTTTCAGTTCACCATCGAAGCCAAGGTGCCTTGAGTTGCGGGGCCGAGCGGGGCACCAAGCTACGGCTCGCGCGGCGCGATCCTCAAAATGCATGGAAAGCTCATGCCGACAGGAAAGACCGGCAAGACGATCTTGGGCGCAATCATGATCGCGCTGTCGGTGTTGATCTTGACCGGAGCCGACAAGCCTATGGAAGCATGGTTGGTGGAGCACTCGCCCGCTTGGATCACCCAACTGACAACCCGGTTCTAATAGACGCTGCCCCCCATTGAACCGCCACAAGGAACTAGCATGAACATCAAAGCCATCGCATTCGACACCGGAGGGACGGTTCTTGACTGGCACTCGGGCATAAGAGACGCATTTGCGGCCATCGGCGCAAAGCATGGCGTGGCAAGGGATTGGGCGTCGATTGCGAATCAACATCGGCGTCTGACGATGAAGGGCATTGTTGGTCAATCGCAGCCCAACTTCAACATGGACGACGTCCATTACAGCGTTTTGGATGAGGTGCTTGAGTCCAACGATCTTTCGGTTTTTTCAGAGAACGACCGCAAGTCGATTGCCCAAGCGTGGCACCAGCTCGCCACGTGGAGCGACTTCGCCGGCCCTCTGCGTGATATCCGAGAGCTGGTCCCGGTGGTTTCTTTCACTATGCTGCCGTTGTCGCTGGTTGTGGATGTGTCCCGGCTCAACGGCATTTCCTGGGACGCTGTGATCTCCTGCGAAGCCATTGGTTACTACAAACCTGATCCCCGCGCATACCTGCAAGCATCGAAATGGCTGGCGGTCGCCCCCGAGGACATTCTGATGGTGGCCTGCCATAACTTTGACCTCAATGCCGCGCGGGCATGTGGCTTGAAGACCGCATTTATCAAGCGCCCCAGAGAGTGGGGCCATGAGCCTCCACCGGAGCCGATGCCGCATCCCGATTGCGACTTTGTCTTCGATGGATTCGAGGAGCTGGCCAGAGCCGTTCCCTCAATTGCCGCTCCGATACCACCATCGCCGAGCGTCTTGGCGAGCAAGATGATGCAGTGAAAAGCCGTTTGCGCCGGGCTCGCGAGCTCGTGCGCGAATATATGATCTGACCTCAGGCGACGCCGAATAACAACGCCGCATAATTTACCTCTACACAAAGGACTAACCATGACACCAACACCATTGATGCCGCGACAGAAAGTGCCGACACTGAATGTCGCATTGACTGTCGGCGGTCGTTTCGAGCTCGGTTCAGCGCCCGCCGAAAAGTTCGACCTGCTGGTCTTTTACCGCGGGCTGCACTGCCCGATCTGCGCCAAATACTTGCTGGAGCTCGAACGCCTGGCGCCCGAGTTTGAAAAGCGTGGCGTGCACCTGGTCGCCATCAGCAGCGATGATGCAGACCGCGCTCAGAAGATGGCCGACAAGGTCTCGGCCCAAAGCGTGAAGTTTGGCTACGGACTTGAACTCTCGATCGCCCGCCAATGGGGCCTTTATCTCAGCGCGGGGCGCGGGCTTACCTCTATCGGAATCGAGGAGCCCGCATTGTTCAGCGAGCCGGGTGTCTTCCTGGTAAAACCTGACAGAACCTTGTATTACGGCTTGACTCAAACCATGCCGTTCGCACGGCCACAGTTCCAGGATCTTCTGGGTGCTATCGACTTCGCCATCGCCAAGGACTACCCAGCCCGCGGCGAATACGAGGGGACGGTGTAACTGCGGCAAATTCTTCGGGATTCAGATCACCACATCAGGAAAAGAATGACACTTGAGAACGCTTTTCGGGGGCAAGATCACCATTTAGACCAATTGCGACCAATTAGGATCAAATTTTCTCGTGACAACTGCAATCGCGCCCAACGGCGAGGCAATCCAGACCGAACCGAAGCTTGTGCATCCGGACGTGGGGCACGGCCTGGCCCAAGGCCCAGCATCCATCACCACCCTTTATTCTTTACTACTTCATCAAAACTCCCATGGCCCGCATCGAACCACTAGCACGCAACCACACGCCCGAAATTGACAACGCGTTCGCCGCTTACGAGCGTTCGCTGGGTTTCGTTCCCAATAGCGTGCTCATCATGCAGCGGCGCCCCAAACTGGTCCAGGCGCTGGCGCAGCTTGCCGCCGCCGTCTGGGATCCATCCAGCACGGTCGACCTCGGCTTCAAGCGCCTGGTGGCCCATGTGGCCAGCCGCGCCCATGGTTGCCAATACTGCATGGCCCACACGGCCGGTGCCGCAATGCGGCTGGGTGTGGAGCCGGCCAAGCTCGACGCGGTGTGGAACTATGCCGATAGCCCTCTCTACAGCCGGGCCGAACGGGTGGCACTGGACTTCGCGCTGGCCGCGGGCAGCGTGCCCAATGCGGTTGACGACGAACTGTTCACCCGCATGCGCGCGCATTGGAGCGAGGACGACATCGTGGAGATCACAGGCGTGATTTCACTGTTCGGCTTCATGAACCGCTGGAACGACACGATGGCAACGCCGCTGGAACCCGAACCTGTAGAGGTCGGACAGGCACATCTGGCCAGCCATGGCTGGAGCACCGGCAAGCACGTCTGAGCGCGGCCATGCTCGCGTTGCTCAGCGGCCAGGTCGACATCGGCCTCGTCACCCGTTCTGTCGGAGCCTCGCACCTGAAGGGCGGCAAGATTGAATAACAACGCTGGGTGTGGTTCAAATTCACATTGTTCGTGTTACCCAAAAACTTTTTGAACCACGCCTCAAACATCAATCGAGTAGCCATGCAACTCACCAACTTATTGGGCCATGCGACGGCCACGGTATCTGTCAACGGCAAACCGTTGGCTGTCGAGTGGACCCGTGCGGCCGCGCGCAAGCTCGCCGGTCGGCCACAGCCCCTGGTCGTCGAACTCGAACTCTACTTCTCCTGCCTTGTGAAAAAGTTCGTGCACTTCCATGATGCTGCGCCGCAGCGGGCAACGGTACAAGTGACTGACGAGCTTCATTTGTATTTTCACGCGGTGACGTCGACGGCATGCACGATGGACGCGGCCGAACGCCTGGGCCGACAACCCGAAACCGAACTGGACACGGCCGCCACCCGCAGCATGGCGCCCAAGCGCGTCAGGCTCGACTTCAAAAAGGGTCAATGGCAGGGCATGTTCTGGATGTGATGGGTACGGTATTGGATTAGGGGTCAGGTCTCAATACTGTTTGGTTAGCAGTTTTTCGCATATATTTTCCTTGCGGGTACTGGCAGCGGCTGACTCGTCGCTTGTTGTGGTCTATTGGGTAACACTTTATTGGAGATGGAAATGCCTTTTTTTTCATCCTTGTCGGGCGATGCTGGGGTGCGGCATATATTGACTTTGAACCCAGAGGCTGGACGCGCGCTGGTGGAGTTCCACACCGCGTCAATGCGAGCGGATTCGGGGTTGACAAGTGCCGACAAGGAACTGATTGCCGCGTACGTCTCCGGGCTGAATGCTTGCCAATATTGCTTCGGAGTCCATAAGGAAACTGCGATGGCTTTTGGGGTACCCGAGACTTTGATTGAATCTTTGTTGTCGGACTTTGACAATGCGCCCATCGATGCCAGATTGCGGCCAATCCTAAGTTACGCCCGCCTGCTGACGCTGTCTCCCACGAAAACGACGCAGGCTCACGTGGATGCCGTATTTGCCGTCGGTTGGACGGAGCGCGATTTGCATGATGCCATCCTCACCGTCTGCCTGTTCAACTTCATGAATCGCTTGCTCGAGGGCCACGGTGTCAAAGGGTCACCGGCGGTCTTTGTCGACCGCGGGCAAGCACTGTTTGAACATGGTTATTCGCCGCTGCTGGCGATGCTCAAGACTGCCGCGCAAGAATAAGGCTGTGCCCGCAGCCCAGCTTTGCATGTCGTTTGTGCCGGTGGGCTGAAAAACCTTGGGGATTCAGATCACCACATCAAGGAGAGCACGGCTCTTGAGGACGCTTTTCGGTGCCCTATTTGACCTCATGCGGTTGCGTTTCCTATCCTTTTAAAAGGCTTGCTTGAGGCAATGACTGGGGGCAATTGTATGGTTGCCGCCAAGGGTGACGACCGATACTTCGAGTGGTGAAATCGATTTGATGGGCCCAGTGATGGGTGCTGGTAAGGCGCAGCGTCCGGCTTCAACCAGGCGGTCGTTTTTCAGTGCGATGATCCGCAACTGTAGGCGAGTGTTATCTGGGACCAATAAATAGCTGCGTCCGGAGACGGTAAATGATGTCGACAGGTTCAATTCTGTGGCGCCATACACGTGGTTGGAGAAACCTCCAAGCGAGGCGACTTCGATCAGGCGTTTGCCGTGTTTCCGGTAAATTTTCAGGGTACCGCCGATGTGAGGGGTGAGGACGGCCGAAATTTCTGCGCGGCCGTCTCCGTCGAGATCGGCGACGGCCACCGGATTGAGCCAGCGGTTTGGCGTGCCGATGGCAGGCGACTGCGCGCTGATTGCCAGGATGCCCTCTTGGGGTTGGATCAATACGAGTCGTGCGCCGCTGTCGATCTGGCTAACTATAGCGAGTATCGCTTGCGGTTCGTTTGCCGCCAGCTTGACCAGCCTGGGCACCAAATCCTCAAACACTTCGTCGTCGGGAAGCTGCAACGTGAGCGTGCGGCCACTACGCATGGTGACGATCAGGGTTGCGTATTCGTGTGGTTTGCCGAGCGCGAAATGCCTGTAGCGTTCAACCGGGTTTGCGTAGTGCGCGTTCGCTATGGGTTCAGCCACGGTTGCGGAGCCACATCCGCTGAGCGAGATCAGGGTGATAAGTGGAAGTAGGGTGCGGTGCAGATTCATGGGGGCGTCGCTCTTGGATAAACAGATGAGTCGTCCCTGACCGATAAAGCTTACAGAAAACGGCGTGGTTCAAAATCGGGGAACACTTTTTCGAAGAGTTACTTTTTGAACCCCGCCAAATATTTTTTAAATTGTGCCCTGAACTGTAACCCGCAGCCAGATTCTTGCGAATTACAAGGTAGACCGCAACCAACCCTTACTGCAAGGTGCGTTCGGTCTGTGTTTAACATCTCAATCTTTGAACTGGAGTTACTTTCATGAGCACACATACCTTTGCATTCACCACGCTTGCCGCCCTCGCGGTTCTCGCCTCCGGCGCGGCCCTCGCCCAGAAGCCCGCCCAGCCCACGATGGACAAGTGCTACGGGACGTCTCTCGCCGGCAAGAACGACTGCAAGGCCGGCGTCGGCACCTCTTGCGCCGGCACGTCCAAGGTCGATTACCAGGGCAACGCCTGGAAATATGTCGTCAAGGGCACCTGCGCCACGATCAAGACGACGAAGGGCACGATGGGCTCGCTCGCGGAGATCAAGAGCTGAGTCCCTTCGCTTAAGCGACCTCGACCATGACCACGGTTCCGTCCGCCGGGCTCGGGCTGAAGCCCGAGCACTACGAGGAGGCTCTCGCCTGCCCGGCGGAGGGACTATGGTTCGAGGTTCATGCCAAGCAGGCCATGCCGAAAATCGAGTTCATCTACGAACGCAGCTGTCCGAACATTGCGAATGCGCGTACGCAGTTGCGTCTGGCCCTGGAGCAAACCGGGCTGCCCGCACGCTGGCAGGAATGGGAGCACCACGATCGGCGCAGCCCCGCGTATGCGCGCCGCTACGGTTCGCCCAGCATTCTGGTGGACGGTGTGGATGTTGCCGGCGAACCGGCATCGGAGGCACCGAGCTGCCGCATCTATTCAAGCTCACGGGGACGCAACCGCGGCGTCCCGGACGCAAGCCTGATTCGCACAACATTGGAGAACCGCATGAAAAACCGTAACCCATCCCGGCCCGCCGGTCGCATGCAGCTTGCCGGTCTGTTACCGGCGGTGGGTGCCGCGCTTTTGCCCAAACTAACCTGCCCGGTCTGCTGGCCGGCCTATGCCGCGCTGCTGAGCGCGCTCGGTGTGGGCTTTATCGACTACACGCCGTATTTGCTGCCCCTCACCTTGCTGTTTTTGATGGTCACAATTGCGATTCTCGCGTGGCGCCCGCGCCGCGGCTACGCGCCGCTGGCACTTGGCCTGACGGCAAGCGCCATGCTGCTAGTAGGAAAATTTTCATTCGATTCCGACACCGCCGTGTACACCGGCGTGGCCCTGCTCGTAGCGGCCTCGGTATGGAATGCCTGGCCGCGGAAGGCGGCCATCGGTTGTGCCGGATGAGCGCCGCGCTGGAAGCTACGGCTTCCTGCGCACCGTCATTTTTCGAACACATCCGTATTTGAAATACGCGACGTCTCTACTATTGGGGTAAGCCTGGGTTTTGAACATAATCCCTAAGGAATCTCTGCAAAACCCTGCCAACTAAAATTACGCTATTTTATCCTCCAAAACCAGTAACAAATATCACATATGCCATTAGTCAATCCACTTTCACCAGATGCTAACAAAGAAGTTCAAGAACTAGCAAAATTCTTTAATGAAACCTTGGGTTTCTGTCCTAACTCTGTTTTAACCATGCAAATAAGACCAGAAATTGCACGTGCTTTTATCAATTTAAATAAAGCTGTGATGGAAAATAACGGTCGGATAACTTCTTCTTTAAAAAGACTGATTGCTTGGGTAAGTAGCAACGCAAGCGGCTGTCGTTATTGTCAAGCACATGCCATTAGAGCAGCAGAAAGATATGGAGCTCATCAAGAACAATTGGATAATGTTTGGGAGTTTAACACTCATCCGGCTTTTAATAATGCAGAACGTGCAGCGTTGAATTTTTCATTGGCCGCTTCGGTTATTCCTAATGCTGTTGATGAACAAATAAAAGTAGAATTACATCAATATTGGGATGACGGTGAAATTGTAGAAATGTTGGGGGTTATTTCTTTATTCGGATTTTTAAACCGATGGAATGACAGTATGGGTACAACTTTAGAAAATGGCGCTATCGAATCTGGAAATCAGTTCTTAGGCAAAACAGGTTGGGAAGTTGGGAAACATCAA
>JBCKNC010000070.1:0-13398 GCA_038902915.1 Polaromonas sp. | reverse complement strand
CAGTCATCCAAGCCCCTCTTGCTCCCACTGAAATCGCCAAACAAGTTAAACGCCGCCGCACGTTTGCCATCATCTCCCACCCCGATGCGGGTAAAACCACGCTGACTGAAAAGCTGCTGCTGTTCTCGGGTGCGATTCAAATCGCTGGCAGCGTCAAGGCGCGCAAGGCCGCACGCCATGCGACCAGTGACTGGATGGAAATTGAAAAGCAGCGCGGCATATCGGTCGCCTCATCGGTCATGCAGATGGAATACCGTGACTGCGTGATTAACCTGCTCGACACCCCCGGCCACCAGGATTTTTCTGAAGACACCTACCGCGTGCTGACCGCCGTTGATGCCGCGCTGATGGTGATCGACGCGGCCAACGGTGTCGAGCCGCAAACGCGCCGCCTGCTACAGGTTTGCCGCGCCCGCAACACGCCCATCCTGACTTTTGTCAACAAGATGGACCGCGAGGTACAGGACCCGATGAACATCATGGACGAGATTGAGCAGGAACTCGGCATGACCGTGGTGCCCTTCACCTGGCCGGTCGGCATGGGCAAGCTGTTCCACGGCGTTTATGACCGGCGTGAAAAACGCATGCGCGTGTTCAGCCCCGGCGAAGACAAGGCCGGTGGCGACGATGAAATCCTGGCGGGCCTGGACAACGCCGAAGCGGCCCGGCGCTTTGGTGCCGAATTCACGCAGGCCCAGGACGAGCTGGAACTGCTGAACGGTGCTTCACCGGAGTTTGACCGCGAAGCCTTCCTCAAGGGCAAACAGACGCCGATGTTTTTCGGCTCGGCCATCAATAATTTTGGCGTGCAGGAAGTGCTCGATGCGCTGGTTGATTTGGCCCCCGCGCCGTCGGAGCGTGAAGCGATTCAACGGATTGTTCACCCCGAGGAAAAAAAATTCTCCGGCGTGGTGTTCAAGATCCAGGCCAACATGGACCCGGCGCACCGCGACCGCATCGCGTTTTTGCGCGTGACCAGCGGCGAATTCACGCGCGGCATGAAGCTCAAGGTGGTGCGCAGCGGCAAGGAAATTCGGCCCAACACCGTGGTCAGCTTCATGAGCCAGCGCAGGGAATTACTCGACACCGCTTTTGCCGGCGACATCATCGGCATCCCGAACCATGGCGTGCTGCAACTCGGCGACACGCTGACCGAGGGCGAAGCGCTGCAGTTCACCGGCCTGCCATTTTTTGCGCCAGAAATGTTTCGCGTGGTTGAAGTCGCCGACCCGCTGCGTGCCAAGCAACTGCGCGCCGGCCTCACGCAGCTTGGCGAAGAAGGTGCGATTCAGGTCTTTCGGCCTATCTCTGGTTCGTTATTGCTGCTAGGCGCAGTCGGGCAGTTGCAGTTTGAAGTCGTTGCCCACAGGCTAGAGCATGAGTACGGCGTGAAGGCGCGCATCATGGCCAGTAACTTCAACCTGGCGCGCTGGGTCACCTCGGACGACACGAACGAGTTGAAGAAATTCATCGATGCCAACGCGCACCGCGTGGCCTTAGATGCGGTCGATGCACCTACCCTGCTGGTCGATCATAGCGCCACCCTGCGTGCAGTCGAGCAGCAATGGCCGAAAATCAAGTTCCACGCACTGCGCGAGCATGCCGGGCTTGTGTTTCAGTCAAAAATGTGATTTTGGCGGATTTTTTAGCCATTTTTTGCAGTGTTTTAGGGCTGTAGCCCAATAAATACGGGTGTAAACAGCTACAAAACAGGCAGCGGCAGTGCGGTCTTGTAGCGCACCTGCTTGAGCGCAAAGCTGGAGCGGATTTTTTCGATGCCCGGAATCGACGTGAGCTGCTCGAGGATGAATTTCTCCAGTGCGGCGATGTCGGCGACGGCAACACGAATCAGGTAGTCGCTGTCGCCGGTCATCAAATAACACTCCATCACCTCGTCATGCTCGGCAATGCGCCGCTCAAACTCCGCCAGCGACTCTTTGTTTTGTGAGCGCAGGCTGATCGAGATGAACACACTCAAACCCAGGCCCAGCGCGGCTGCATTGGCAATGGCGACGTAGCGGTCAATGACTTTGGCGGCCTCCAGCGCCTTGACCCGCACCAAACACGGCGAGGGGCTTAAATGCACACGCCGGGCCAGCTCGACGTTGGACAGCGAGCCATCACGCTGCAGTTCAGCAAGAATCTTTAAATCAAGGTTATCAAGCTTCATAGTCCGTAAAATCTGTTATTTTCAGAATTTTATGCTGAATATAAAACTAATAGCCACATATTAAAGCAGCACCTTTTGAGCTGGTTTGCGTAAAGTCGTAGGCATCATGAACGATTCCAGCGCCCACCACCTCGCCCATACAGCGCTTTCATTCGACAATTTTGCTGATCCTGACCCGCAAGAAACCGCCGAATGGCGCGAAGCATTTGAAGCGTTGGTCGCAGCCCAAGGCCCGTTACGCGCCCGGCACATGCTGGACGAGCTGGCCCGCCTGGCGCGTACGCAACGCATAGGCTGGCAACCCGAGCTTTCAACGCCCTACTTGAACACGATTGCGGTCGATCAGCAGCCGGTGTTTCCCGGCGATCTGGCGCTGGAAGAACGCCTAGCCTCGCTGATGCGCTGGAACGCGCTGGCCATGGTGGTGCGTGCCAACCAGGTCGAGATGGGTGGCTCGGCGGAACTGGGCGGCCATATCGCCAGCTATGCCAGCGCAGCCGACCTGTTTGAAACCGGTTTTAACCATTTCTTTCATGCACGCGAAGGCACAGGGCAAGGCCAGCACCGAGGCGATCTGGTGTTCTTCCAGCCGCACAGCGCCCCCGGCGTGTATGCGCGTGCTTACCTCGAAGGTCGGTTGCAAGAAAAAGACTTGGCGTGCTTTCGTCAGGAACTCACCGCCAAAGATGGCGCGCAAGGTTTGTGCAGCTACCCGCATCCGTATTTGATGCCCGACTTCTGGCAGTTCCCCACGGGGTCTATGGGCATTGGCCCCATCAGCTCGATTTACCACGCGCGCTTCATGCGCTACCTCACGCATCGCAACTTGCTCGACTGCACGGGCCGCAAGGTGTGGGGCGTGTTCGGTGATGGGGAGATGGACGAGCCCGAATCCATGTGCGCCCTGACGCTGGCCGCGCGTGAAGGCCTGGACAACATGGTCTGGGTGGTCAACTGCAATTTGCAGCGGCTTGATGGCCCGGTACGCGGCAATGGCCGCATCATCGACGAGCTTGAAAAGCTGTTCGCAGGCGCAGGCTGGAACGTCATCAAGCTGGTCTGGGGCAGCGACTGGGACGGCCTGTTTGCCCGCGACGTGAGTGGCGCATTGGCTAGAGCCTTTGCCAACACGGTCGACGGCCAGATGCAGACCTTTGCCGCCAAGGACGGGCGCTTTAACCGCGACAACTTTTTCGGCCAAAACCCCGAGCTGGCGCGTCTGGCGCAAGGCATGACTGACGAGCAAATTGACCGCCTCAAACGCGGTGGCCATGATATGGTGAAAATCCACGCCGCCTACGCCGCAGCAGCAGCGCACAAAGGCCAGCCAACGGTGATACTGGCGCACACCAAAAAAGGCTACGGCTTGGGGCAAGCGGGTCAAGGCAAGATGACGACGCACTCGCAAAAAAAGTTTGCTGAGACTGATCTGATCGAATTCAGAAACCGCTTTAACCTGCCTTTGACAGACCAGCAGGCCAAGCAAATCGCCTTCTACAAGCCAGCGCCCGAGAGCCCCGAAATGCAGTACCTGCACGCCAGACGCAAGGCCTTGGGCGGCTACCTGCCCAAGCGCGAAAGCGTTGCTGAAGTCATCGCCATACCGGCGTTGCCCACGTACGCTGGTTTTGCATTGAAGGCCAATGGCAAAGAGATGAGCACCACCATGGCCTTTGTGCGAATGCTGGGCGGGCTTTTGAAAGACGGCGCACTCGGCCCCAAAATCGTACCCATCGTGGCCGATGAAGCGCGCACTTTCGGCATGGCCAATTTGTTCAAGCAGGTGGGCATTTATTCCAGCGTTGGCCAGCGTTATGCACCCGAAGACATTGGCTCGGTGCTGAGTTACCGTGAAGCGCTTGATGGGCAGATTCTGGAAGAGGGCATCAGCGAAGCCGGCGCCCTGGCCAGCTGGACGGCCGCTGCCACCAGCTACAGCGTGCACGGCCTGGCGATGCTGCCCTTCTACATTTATTACTCGATGTTCGGCTTTCAGCGCGTCGGCGACCAGATCTGGGCCGCCGCTGACCAGCGTTCGCGTGGCTTTTTACTCGGTGCCACATCGGGCCGCACCACGCTGGGTGGCGAAGGCCTGCAACACCAGGACGGCACCAGCCACTTGACAGCCGCCACCATTCCCAACTGCAAGGCCTACGACCCTGCGTTTGCCTGCGAGCTGGCCGTCATCATCGACCACGGTATGCGCGAGATGATGGTAGAGCAAAAAGACGTTTTTTACTACGTCACGATGATGAACGAGAACTACGCGCAGCCCGATTTGCAGGCGGGAAGCGAGCTTGAGATTATTCGAGGTTGCTATAAATTCAGTAGCTGGTCACGCCCGTATTCATTGGATAACAGCCCAAACAGCCAAAATAGCCCTAAAACGGCAGAAAAAACGACTCAAACAGTGACTTTAATGGGCTCTGGAGCGATTTTGACGGAAATCATCAAGGCCGCAGTGCAACTTGGCGAGCTGGGCATTGAAGCAAGCGTGTACAGCGTGACCAGCTGGAGCGAACTCGCACGCGATGGCGCAGCCTGCCAGCAGCGTGCATTGAACGGCGAAGCAAGCGACGAAGTAAGGAGCGACTCGTTCGTTCAAATGCAATTGAGCAGCAGTGAAGGCCCCATCATCGCGGCCACCGACTATGTGCGCGCCGTGCCAGAAAGCATTCGCGCCTTTTTGCCGCCAGGGCGCAGCTACCTGACGCTGGGCACCGACGGCTTTGGCCGCAGCGACACGCGTGCTGCGCTGCGCGGTTTCTTTGGCGTGGATGCGCAGAGCATCGTTCGCGCGGCGCTGCATGCGCTGAAGGCCTGAGCTGCCTCGCTCGTTCCGGCTCACGCTCGCCGGCCAGGGGTTTCTTCACACGACCGCTGCCGCTGGCGCGCAGGCGTCGTCGCCACCGCGAATGGCGCCAGAGTAGTTTGTAATTGTTCTCAAATCGACTATTCTGGCGACGATGACCACGTTTCGCCAGGAGATCCGCTTCGCCAGCACCTTGGACGGGCTGAAAATTGCCTATGCATCGAGCGGTCGTGGCCACCCGCTGGTGCGTGCCGGGCATTGGATGACGCACCTCGAGTGGGACTGGCAGACCCCGGTGTGGGGTCCCTGGCTCGAATCGCTCAGTACCCGCCACCATTTGTACCGCTACGACACGCGCGGCTGCGGCCTGTCCGACTGTGAGATGGATTCGATCACGCTGGACGACATGCTGCTCGACCTCGAGGCCGTGGTCGACGCAGCCGGGCTGGAACGATTTGCATTGCTCGGGTCGTCGCAGGGCGGTGCGGTGTCGATCGCCTACGCGGCTCGCCACCCCGAGCGGGTAAGCCACCTGGTGCTGTGCGCCGGGTTTGCACGTGGCGAACTGGTGCGCGACCGGAGCACGGCCCAGCGCGAAATGATCGACGCCATGTATCGCCTCGTATTGGGAGGCTGGGGCCAAGACAACGCGGCGTTCCGCCAACTGTTCACTTCGCAGTTCTTTCCACACGCGAGCCGCGAGCAGGCCGATGCGTTCAACGACCTGCAGCGCCTGTCATGCACGCCGCAGCATGCGGTTGTGCTACAGCGTGCCATGGCCGAATTCGATGCCACGGCGTCGCTTGCCAACGTGCGTTGCCCAACCCTGGTGTTGCACTGCCGCGGCGATGCGCGTGTACCGTTCGAAGAGGGGCGCATGTTAGCCGCAGCCATTGCCGGTGCGCGCTTCGAACCGCTCGACTCCAGCAACCACGTGCCGCTGCACGGCGAGCCGGCCTTTGAGCAACTGCTGGAGTTGATCCACGGCTTTCTGCCGGCATCTTCCACGGGCGCGGCTATCGACGGTTTCGCCGGCCTCACGCCACGCGAGCGCGAGGTGGTCGAACTGCTAGCGCGCGGCCTCGACAACGCGCAGATCGGCGCTCATCTCAGCCTTGCAGAGAAAACGGTGCGCAACAAAGTCTCTGCCGTGTTCGAGAAGCTTGGCGCCGAGACTCGCGCCCAGGCCATCGTTCGTGCCCGCGAAGCGGGGTTCGGGCAAGCCGGATCAGCCGAGCGCTCCTGAAACAGTTGACCCGGGACGGCAGTCCCGCCCCGCAGGTCAAGTCTGACGCTGTTACGGGACGCCCGTCCCGCGACAGCAAGCGCATCAGCGTCTTGAATAGAGACTTCGTCATCGTAGGCCTTGAGACTTGGGTGGCGAATTCATCCAACCTCACAGGAGAACGCCATGAATGCCTCAACCTCCGATGTCCCACGTCAGCCCCTATGGGTGGAACGCGACGCCCGGGGTCGCTTCTACGTTGTCGGTCCGAACGGCCGGCTCTGCGATAGCGACCCCGAGACCCTGAGGCAGGCCTGCGAGCGCCAGGCCCGCGAAATGCAGCGGCAGGCAGTGAATGCAGCCATCGACGCTACTGTCGCAGCGGTGGCGACAATCACGACCGTGGTCATTCACCGTCTGGTCGCGACTGTGCACCTGTTCCAGCGGGGTGAACGAGGCGTTAGGCTGGCAGGTCCGAGGCCACTGCCAACGCTGACCGATGTTCTGATGGCCTCGATAGGTAGTTTTTTCAATCAATTTAAGGAAAACAAAATGAAAGCATTTCAACTTGCCGCGGTATCCACCGCGTTTGCATTTGCCTCGCTTCTTGCGCCGGCAGCATGGGCACAAAGCCCTACTTCCCACATGATGGTTGTGCCCACGGATCTTAAATGGGCTGATCCTCCATCGTTGCCGCCGGGCGCGAAACTCGCCGTGCTCGAAGGTCCGCTGAACGAGGCGGTGCCAATTACCTTCCGCATCAAGTTCCCCGCCGACTATAAGCTCCCCGCCCACTGGCATCCGGGCATAGAGCATGTCACGGTGATTTCCGGTACCTTCAACATGGGCACCGGAGACAAACTTGATCGGTCAAAAACCATGCCCTTATCGGCGGGTAGCTTCGCCATCATGCAGCCCAAGACCAACCATTTCGCATGAACCAAAGAAGAAACCATCGTTCAGGTTCATGGCGTTGGACCGTGGGCCATCAACTATGTCAACCCGGCGGATGACCCTAGAAAGAAATAATCTGAGTCTTTCTGTTTTTTTACTCGATCATTTGTTGTCTAACCAGTCGCTGCCGACGCCGCGAAAGCGGCGTCGGTTGAGCTTGGGCGTTAGGCGGTAGTTGCGTCCGGCTGCAGCAGGCCGTGACCAAGATTGTGACGGATCCGGCAACCGACAAGCTGCTGCTCGGCCAGGGGCTGGATGCGATCGGCAATTCTCAGGAAGAATTCGCCAAACTCTATGCCGCAGAGATCGACACCTGGGCGAAGGTGGTGAAATCGGTGGGCATGTCGTCAAAATAAGCGGCGGCTCAGGCAGACGTGCGTTTCACACGCAGCAGCGGACGCAGCGCCAGCAATCCCAGCACCGGCCCCGGCGCGAGTAGCAAGAATAGATATTCGACCGGCAGCGTGCCCGACACGGTGTTGAGCAGTTGGATGCTGCCGATCGTGATCGCGAAACCGATGCAGTTGGCAATGGTAAGTGCGGAGCCGACGGATTCCCGCGGCGCGTTGGCGGCGTTCAGCGCCGAGAACTGCGGCGAATCACCAACCACGGCAATGCCCCAGAAGATCAGGAAGGCGAGCACGACCGGCGGCGGTGCCAGCAGCAGCAATGGCGAGATAAGGCAGCACACGCCCGACGCAGCGAGCTGCACCTGCGCCACGCGTGCGCTGCCCGCGCGCAACGACAGCAGGCCACCGACCACGCAGCCCAGCGCGCCGACAGCGATGATGATGAACGACCACAGCGGCACATTGAATTCCGGGGCGCTGGCGACGAGCACGACGGGCACGAAAGCCCAGAACGCATACAGCTCCCACATGTGGCCGAAGTAACCGAAGGACGAGGCGCGGAAACCTTTCGATGCAAAAACCGCGGCGAGTGCGCGCGGATCAAATTTGCTGCCTTTGCCGAGGTTCGGCCCGTCGGGGACCAGCAGGTACATCAGCAGTCCTCCGCTTGCCGCGATCAGCGAGACGCCTGCAAGCACCCCCTCCCACGGCCATGACTGACCGAGTGCCTTCAGTAGATGCGGGAACGCGGTGCCGAGAACGAGCGCGCCGACCAGAAAGCCCAGCGCGTTGCCCAGCCCCGTGCGGTACCAGCCGGCGGCGATTTTCATGCCGACCGGATAAATGCCGGCGAGGAAAAATCCGGTGGCAAAGCGGCAGGCCAGCAGCGGTGTTAGGCCGCCGTCAGCGGCGAGCACGCCGAGGTTCGCTGCAGCACCTGCAAGCGAACACAGCAGAAACACCAGTCGCGGCGAGTAGCGGTCGGCAACCGCGAGAAACGCAAACACCAGCGTGCCGCAGATGAATCCGAGTTGCACGGCGGAAGTGATGTAGCCCAGCGCGTCGGGGGCGAGACCCCATGCCTGTTGCAGGTCGCCGAGCACGGCATTACCGGCAAACCAAAGCGAGGTGCCCGCGAACTGCGAGGCGACGATGACTGGCAGGATGCGCGCTGGCCGATGCTCCATCAGACTCCCCGGATTGTGTGATCTGCGGAGATTCTAACAACATTGCTGGTCAATTCTGGATCGGCGCATTGTGGGGAAAGTGATCAGTTTGAGGGCATGTGAAACCTAACCGCCCAGTCAACGCGGACGCGCGCGCGCAGCGTGCATTGAACGGCGAAGTAAGCGACGAAGTAAGGAGCGACACGTTCGTTCAAATGCAATTGAGCAGCAGCGAAGGCCCCATCATTGCGGCCACCGACTATGTGCGCGCCGTACCCGAAAGCATCCGCGCCTTTCTGCCGCCGGGCCGCAGCTACCTGACGCTGGGCACCGACGGCTTTGGTCGCAGCGACACGCGGGCGGCGCTGCGCGGTTTCTTTGGCGTGGATGCGGCGAGCATCGTCAAGGCGGCGCTGCACCAGCTCAAGGCGAACTGAAAAAAGTCCAGCTCAGGGCTGGTTTTGCAGCCACTCACGCACCGCCTGCGGGTACAGGATGTGTTCCTGCACCAGCACCCGCGCGGCCAGTATTTCGGCGGTGTCACCCGGCAGCACCGGCACGACTGCCTGCGCTAGGATGGGCCCGTGATCCGGCTCGGCGGTGACCTGGTGCACCGTGCAACCGGCTTCAAGGCAACCCGCGTCAATGGCGCGCTGATGCGTGTCAAGGCCGGTGAAGGCGGGCAACAGCGATGGATGGATGTTGATGAGCCGTCCGGCATAGTGCTGCACAAATCCGGGCGTGAGGATGCGCATGAAGCCAGCCAGCAGCACCAGTGCGGGCCGGTAGCCATCGATCAGTTGCATCAGCGCGGCATCAAATGCTTTACGTGAGTCAAAGGCGGTGTGGCTCAGGACCTGCGTGGGGACGCCCAGCGATTGCGCCATCTGCAGCCCCGCAGCATCAGGCCGGTTGCTGACCACAGTTGCGACGCTGGCGCCAAACTGCTTTTGCCAGTCTTGCTGCTGCGCGGTACGGACGATCGCGGCCATGTTGGAGCCGCTGCCCGAAATCAGGATCACGATATTTTTTTTCTGGCGCGGCATAGGTACTGTGGATTATCGCGATCACAACCCGTGCTGCGGTGGCTTGGCCAGCGCAAACAACGCCAAAGTCACAGCGCCCATGGCCACCAGCAGCCACAGCAGCCCGGTGTAGCCGCCCAGCCCCAGCAAGGCCCAGGCCGTCAGAAAAGGTGCAGCCGCGCGGGTGCACAGCGCAATGCCCGACATCGCGCCACTGATGCGGCCCACATGTTCTTGCCCATAAAAATCAGGAACGATGTTGCTGCGCACAATCGTGATCAGGCCATTGGCCACACCAAACAGCACGGCAAACAGCACCAGCACCAGCGGCTGGTGGCCCAGGGCAAACACCATCAGGGCCAGCGGAAACAGGGCCAGCACCATGAGACCGAGACTGCGGTGCTTTAGTGGCCGGCCCAGCCACAAAAACGCAAAGCGCCCGGCCACCTGCGCCGGGCCAAACCAGACCATCACGGCCACGGCCTGCGCTTGCGTCAGGCCCTTGGACTCGAAAGCAGGCATCAGGTGCGCCCATATCGTGGACAGTGCAAACGCATACAGCGTAAAGCTTGCAGTCAGCAGCCAAAACGTCCGCCCCTGCATAGCCTGGCGCAAGGTCGCGTGGTCTTGCAGCGCTTCGGCCGACGATGCGGGGCCCGATGCCTTGGGCAGCTTCCAGGGGCCACGCAGCACCCAGGCGTGCAGCGGCGCCACCGCCAGCAACACCAGCGCCATCACCAACAGCGCCGGCCTCCAGCCCAGCGTGAGCAGCAACCACGCTACCGCGGGAAAAGACAAGGTGCTGGCAAAACCACCGACCAGCGTGATGGTGGTGATGCCCTGCCGGTAACGGTCGGGAAAGCGTTTGGTGATCTCGCTGAAGACGGGTTCGTACAGTGTCATCGCCATGGCCAGGCCCAGCACCGCCCAGGCGGCATACAGCAGCGGCAGGCTGTGCGCCTGCGACCAGAGGGCGCAACCGGCAGCACCGAGCAGGGCGCCGCCGGTCAGCACCGCGCGCCCCCGGCCGCGGTCGATGGCCGCACCGACCGCATAGGTGGCCAGACCCCAGACCATCAGGCCAAGCGTGAACGCACCCATGATGTCGGGCTGACTCCAGCCCATGTCGCGCTGCATCGGCAGCACAAAGGAGGAAAAACCGTAAAACATGACCGCCCAGACAAGAATCTGGCCGACACTGAGGGCGCTGATGATGGTGCGGTAAGACGGCAAGATGCGCTGATTATCCGGGGTCGGCAAGTGCGGACAACCACACCCGGTTCTGCAAGGCAAAATCGCTCGCTATTTGTCCCGACTGGGACATAAAATTCCGCAGTAGCATGCTAAAACAGCCTTGTTGCAAGAACCCGATGGAGACACACCTGCTATGGATTTAGCTTTTACCCCCGAAGAACAGACCTTTCGTGAAGATATTCGCGCCTGGGTTAAAACCAATTTGCCCAAAGACATCGCGCACAAGGTACACAACGCCTTGCGTCTGTCGCGTGACGATCATCAGCGCTGGGCCAAAATTTTGGGCAAAAAAGGCTGGTTGTGCCACGGTTGGCCGAAAGAGTTTGGCGGCCCCGGCTGGAATGCAGTGCAAAAACATTTGTTTGAAGAAGAGTGCGCATTGGCCGGTGCGCCGCGCGTGATTCCGTTTGGCCCGGTGATGGTCGCGCCCGTCATCATGGCCTTTGGCAACGCCGAGCAACAGCAACGCTTTTTGCCCGGTATTGCCAGCGGCGAAGTGTGGTGGAGCCAAGGCTACAGCGAACCTGGCTCGGGATCTGATCTTGCATCGGTCAAGTGCAAGGCTGAAAAGCAGGGCGGCAAATACATCGTCAATGGCCAGAAGACCTGGACCACGCTCGGCCAGTACGGTGAATGGATTTTTTGCCTGGTGCGCACCAGCCATGAAGGCAAGCCACAAACCGGTATTTCGTTTTTGCTGATAGACATGAAATCACGCGGCGTAACCGTACGCCCTATCAAACTGCTCGATGGCGAAAGCGAAGTCAATGAAGTCTGGTTTGACAACGTCGAAGTGCCGCTTGAGAACCTGATTGGTGAAGAAAACAAGGGCTGGACTTACGCCAAGCACCTGCTCAGTCACGAGCGCACCAATATTGCCGATGTGAACCGCGCCAAGCGCGAGCTGGAGCGGCTCAAGCGCATCGCCAAAACCGAAGGCGTTTATGACGATGCGCGTTTCAGGGACGAGATCGCCAAGCTTGAGGTGGATGTGGTGGCGCTTGAAATGCTGGTGCTGCGTGTGTTATCAAATGAGAAGTCGGGCAAGAATTCACTCGACATTGCAGGGCTTTTGAAGATTCGCGGTAGTGAAATACAGCAGCGCTACGCCGAGCTGATGATGCTGGCCGCTGGCCCTTTCAGCCTGCCGTTTATTCAAGAGGCGATGGAGGCCGGCTGGCAAGGCAACTTCCCCGGCGGTGAGCTGAGTGATGCGCCGCTGGCGGGTAGCTACTTCAACATGCGTAAAACCACGATTTATGGCGGTTCGAACGAAGTGCAGCGCAATATCGTTTCGCAATTTGTTCTAGGTTAAAAAAACAACAACAAAGGATTCACATCATGGATTTTGACTTCACTGAAGACCAAGAACAACTGCGCGACGCAGTCCGCAAATGGGTTGACAAAGGCTACACCTTTGAGCGCCGCAAGGACATCACCAAAGACGGCGGATTTTCACGCGCGGCTTATGCCGAACTGGCGGATCTGGGCCTGGCCGGGCTGTACATTCCCGAGGCCGATAGCGGGCTCGGCATGGGGCCGGTCGAAGGCATGGTGGTGATGGAAGAACTCGGGCGCGGCATGGTGCTGGAGCCCATGGCCCACACGCTGATAGCAGGCGCCGTGCTGGCGGCTTATGCGCCGGCTGCGGTCAAGGCAGCCTGGCTACCCAAAATTGCCAGCGGCGAGCGCTTGGTCGTGCTGGCGTATCTTGAGCGTGGCGCGCGCTATGGCCTCACGCACTGCAACGCCACGGCAAGTACCGATACGGCTGCAGCACCCGATTTATGGGCGCTGTCAGCTACTAAAAGTATAGTGGTTGCGGGTGATAGGGTCGATGCGTTTATCGTCCCCGCTATGGCGGGCGGCAGGCTTGCGCTGTTTTTGGTTGAGCGTGAAGCAGCAGGCGTTGCCACTACCGGCTACGGCACGCAAGACGGCGGTCGCGCGGCTGAAGTCAGATTCGACAACACGCCTGCAACGCTGATTACAAAAGACGGCAGCATCGCGCTGGCCCACGCCATCGACATCGGCATTGCAGCCACCTGCGCTGAGGGCGTTGGCGTGATGGACAAAACCATGGCGGTGACGGTGGAGTACATGAACATCCGCAAACAATTTGGCGTGGCGATCTCCAGCTTTCAAGCCCTGCGGCATCGCGTAGCCGATATGAAAATGCAGCTAGAACTGGCGCGGTCTATGAGCTACTACGCGGCACTCAAGCTCAACGCACCGGCGCAGGAGCGCAGCGCCGCTATGGCCAGGGCCAAGTACCAACTCGGCGTGTCGATGCGCTTTGTCGGCCAGCAAGCAGTGCAGTTGCACGGCGGCATCGGCATGACCGACGAATACATCGTTAGTCACTACTTCAAAAAGCTCACTCAGTTGGAAATGACGTTTGGCGACACGCTGCATCAGCTCGGCGAGGTGTCAAGCCGCATG
>JBCKNC010000069.1:0-13489 GCA_038902915.1 Polaromonas sp. | reverse complement strand
TGCTCGGTCGCGCAGTGGATTTGGTAGCGCCCGGCGCGGTGCGCAACCCCTACGCCAAGTACAGAAGGGCATGACCAGCAAGGCTGGGCGCTGCGCAATCCTGCTGCCCGGTGATGTAGTTCTTAATTGGAGTCTGACCCTAATTGTCCTAATTGGAGTCTGACCCTAATTGTCCTCTCGGTGACACCGACAGCGCATCACTACGAAATCAAAAAATTCTCAGGCTCTGAGGCCGCAGGCCGTCAGGTCTGCTTGAAGGACACCAGCTCGAATCGCTCGGCAACCGGCTGCGCCGGCGAGCCGGGCTGGGGCTTGCGCACGAATTCCCGCGCGATGAAGCCTCGCACGCGGTCGGGCGCCCACCAGGTGGTGATGGAAAGTTCCGCCCGCCACTTGGGCGCGATGCTGAAGCCGCGCCCCTCGACCTTGAAGCAGTCGAAGGTCCCGGCCGGAACCTCGACCTTTTCCCGCACCACGATCCGGAATTCCATCTCGGTCATGATGCGGACGTGGGCGGGCGCCTTCGGCGGGTAGTTGCGGTACTGCGTGGTCCAGCGGTGGCCGACCTGGAACTCGAGCGGCATGTTCTGGTTGTCGGTGAACCGGCTGCCGTCCGGCAAACGTCGGGTGTTGCCCATCCGGTCCAGGACGAGACCGTTGCTGAAGGTGACCTCGATGTCGCCGACCTCCTTCACCTCGACGCGCGCCCTGCGTTTCTCCGCTTTGGTCTCCATGTCGAGGACACGGACCTTGTAGAAATCGCCCACCTTGTAGTCGGTGTCGGCACGCATCGACCCCAGCGTGTAAGGGTTGCCCTGCTGCGGCGCGACGACGACGCGCTTTTCGCCCTGCTGCGCAAGCACCTTGTCGAGCTGCAACTGGGCAAGCTCGGTGAACTTGCCGCTCGGATGGCGGCGCAGGTAGTCCTCGAGCGGAACCGGGGCCTTCGCTTCGCGCACCGATTCCCATAACTTCAATTCCTCGTCGAACACCTTTTCCTTCTCGGCATCGGAAACCTTCTTCAGTTCCTTGGGTGGCAGGAACCAGAAGTCTTCCTCCAGCGAAGTGCTCTCCCAGGGGATCTGCGCGCCCTTCGAGGTTCGCCGCACGCCCAAGCGCACTCGCTTGAACACGTCCTCGATCTTCGCCTCCGACACCTTCATCTCGCGCAGCAGGTTCTCCGTGTACAGGCCGTTCGCCCCGTCGCCGTCGGAGGCAACATTGCCCGGACTGGTCGCGTAGGCGAGCAGCGTCTGCGTCGGCGCGTCCATCTGGGAGAGGCCATTTTGCGCGGGTTTCTTCGCCTTGCCGAATGGATCCTCGCGGCAGGCATCCAGGATGATCACGTTCATCGGGTTGGCTGCTTTCGTCAGGCCCTCGATCAGCCGCGCGACATCCACGCTTTGCTTGTCCACGTCCTCGATCCTGTCGATCACCGCGTCCACCGGCAGCATGTAGTTGCGCCAATCGAGCTGCACGCCGTGCCCGGCGAAGTAAAACAACCCCACCGCCTTTCTCTGCGCTATTGCGTGCACGTAGTCGCGGATCGCCGCCAGCAGCTCCTCGCGCCCGGTGTCCAGCTTCGTTGTCACCTCGAACCCCGCGGCCTTGAGCGTCTCGCCGATCGCTTTCGCGTCGTTGGCCGGGTTCTTGAGCGGCGCTTCCTTGTACTTGCTGTTGCCCACCACCAGTGCCACCTTGGGCGCGCGCAGCAGCTTCACCGCTCCCTCGGACTGGGCCCAGACCCAGGCGTACGGCACGGGCAGAAACAGCGATCCGACGCCCAGGCCGGCTTTTAGGATTTTACGTCTCGTGTTTTGCATTACAGCCTCCTCCGGAAATGCGCACGACACCACTATAACGCGCCGCTATAACGCGCCGGCCGCGGAACCGGACGACATGAAAATTACCGCAATACTGGCGCCCGACTGGGATTCGAACCCCGCTTACCGCCCCGAAGGCTACGTTACCTGTCATCCGGCTTCCAGGCGGCGCGTTTGTCCGGGGAACAAAAAGAATTGGGGTCAGACTCCAATTAGCTCGGGTCGCTACAAATAACATAGCCATTTTTAAACCTCAAAATCGGCCCTTCTAACCAGCCAGCAGCCGTTTCGCAGTCCAATTTGGCGCTGTTTTGGCTCAAACCTCGTCAAAAGGCTGTTTTTGAGTCGTTTTTTGATGCATATTTCAGGCTGTAGCCCAATCAAGGGAATTGAGGGTCAGACTCCAATTAAATCCATTTCCCCTGAGAACCCTGCGTGAAATTGTTTTACCGCGACTCAAATTCTCAATATCTTTTCGCAGGTGGACAGGCGGTTGACCCCTTTGATTTGCCGAGCCTTCATGGGTGCGCTCGCCCGGTGCAGTGCGCAACCCCTATGTGCTGGTCAGCATCAACCGCAACCGCAAGATCAAAGGGGTCAGACCCCTTTGATCCTCTCCTTAAAAAATCGGCCAGGCCACCCAATCTCAACCAAACAACTCGCTATGCGAACCAAGTCGGGCAAGGCGTAGCGTCTCGGCATCCGGTTTTCTGTAGATCAACAACAAATCTGGCTTGACGTGGCATTCGCGATAGCCTGACCAATCGCCGCTCAGGTCGTGGTCACGATGACGCGCCTCGAGCGATTGATCAAACGCCAGTGCCCGCAAAACTGAAATCAGATCATCATCGAGCGTTAGCCGGTGCTGGCCTTTTGCTACCCGCTTGTAGTCGCGCTTGAATGACGAAGCACGATCAATCTGCCGCATGCAAATCGGCCATCAACGCGTCGACACTGGCAAAGCGTTTACCCTTGCCAGATTCAAGCTCGGCAATAGCCTTGCGGGTGGTGGCGTTCGGCGCCTTGACTTCGAAGGGCAGGCGGCGTTCGTCGGCGATGCGCAGCATCAACAGGCGGATGGCGTCCGAAATGGACAGACCCATTGCCTCCAGCGCGTCGGCTGCACGTTCCTTGGTGGCGCTATCGATGCGGGCGCGAACGTAGGTGTCGGCAGTGCTCATGATGAATCTCCAGAGGATGTTTTATGTAGTCTCAGTGTAGTCACAACAAGAGCGCATGGCAAGCGCTGGGAGGAAATTTTGGATCCGGAAATTAAGAGAATTAATCGGCTTCTTCAGCTTGGATGCGTACGGGTCTGCCACCAGCGATGTGGATTTTTTGATCCAGTTCGCCACCCCTATGATGCTGGCCAGCATCAACCGCAACCGCGAGGCGGTGTATGCAGCGTGATCCGCGCTGCTGATGTGTGTGAATGCGCTTTTGGAAGAGTTGGGCAACATGAGGCTATCGCTTAAACCCCTCCTCCCGCTGGCTACGCACCGCCAGCACAAACGCCGTGTCAATCGCCGCAACATACTGGTACAGCGCCACGTAGCCACGCGAGGCGCGGCCAATCACCAGTTCGCGCTTGCCGCTCTTCACTGGTCGCCCGATCTGGGGGCTGTGGGTGAGTATCTGAATGGCCTCCAAAATCTCGTCGATGCGTTCGGGCGCAGAGTCGGGGTCATATTGGGCGATGTACTCAAAGAAGCGGTCGAAGTCGTCAAAGACTTCCGGGGCCAACTCGATGCGGGTCATAC
This sequence comes from Polaromonas sp., assembly GCA_038902915.1. Classification (GTDB taxonomy): domain Bacteria; phylum Pseudomonadota; class Gammaproteobacteria; order Burkholderiales; family Burkholderiaceae_C; genus Polaromonas. The sequence goes on along the minus strand of JBCKNC010000069.1, from coordinate 9,906 downwards.
AGCGTCGACGGCTGCGGGCTATTTGCTGAGCTTGCGGGCAGTGGGCTTGCGGGGGCGCTCGCCCTTGGCACGGGCGGCCAAGTAGGCTTTTGCATCGCCCCAGGCGACGGTTTTTCCGGTGGCGCGAATGTTGGCCCAGCGCTCGTCGGCCAGCGCGTGGAAGGCGTTGTCCAGCTCCACCTGTTCCACAGTCTGGGCAAGGGCATCCACGATAAAGGCGTGGGCTGATTTACCCATTTGCTGCGCAGCGGCGGCTACGCGGGCTTTGAGGTCGTCTTCAATGCGGATGGTGGTGGTGGACATGGTTGATCCAGTGGGTATGGATTCAATGTAGCACAAACGTGCTATGCCTCGCATGCGCAGCGTCCGAACTGCGCCGCCTGCACGAGGGCTTGTTAGCGCGCCCTGAGCTGCATTTCCAAAAATACGCCTCATGTCCAAAACAATCACAGCCAAACCGCCCCGCTACCTCTGGCAACACCCCGCCTAGCCCGCACTCACTTTTGACGCGGCTGCGTTGAGGCAAGACCTGAGCAATGCGCGCCTGGAGCAAGGCAAGTTGCTGGGCTTGCTAGAAGCCCTTGGCCTGGAGAGCGGCCAAGGGCTGGCCCCCGGTGGTGGCGAGCAAGCTGGCGAGCAGCAGCGCCAGCGGCCCGCTTGTCCTGATTCCAGTAATTTTCATATCGGACCTCTTGATGGTTTAAGGAAACGTGAAGTTGTTCGTGACCGTGAGACCGGACGTTAACGTCACGGGCACAGGTAGCTTGACCGTCGTGATGTTTGCAGAGTTGGTCAAACTGGCGTTGAGCGTGTATTTGCCCGCCGCAGCCGCATCGGGAGCAAACGAAAGCGCAATCGGCAAGACCGCATAATGCGCCACCAGCGGAGCGTTGACCACCAGCGGGAAGCTGTAGCCAAACGTTGTGCTGTCGACGAAGCGGCCCGCGACTTCCACGGTCGTGCCCCCGCCCAGCGGCTGCAGCACGCGCACCAGGGTGTCGGCCACGGCGGTGCCGTTCACGGTGCCGCTGGCGGAAGTCGGGGGATTGAGCGCGGTGGCCAAAGTATTGACCGATGTCACTGTTTCGGCAGCGACAACGACGTTGGTGACGACGGCAGTCGTGCGGCCAGGTGCCGTCATCACCAGCGTGTAGTTGCCGGGTGCAGCGGGCTGCAACAAAAACTTGCCGAGACTGTCGGGCGTGGTGGCCTTGATCACGACGCCGCCTTGTTGCAGGGACAGGCTGGTGAAGCCCGTGGTGGCCAGCGCAGGGGCCACGAATCCGGCAACACCGGACAGGTAACGCGGTATCACGGTGAGCTGCGGCTTGAGCAGGTATTTGCCAGAGTTGCCGGCGGTCACCACCGATTTGCAGGCGTCAAAGTCGACCACAAAATTGGCCAACTGGTTGGCGGCGATGTTGACATTGAACTGCTTGGCCTTGACGCCCGATTGCTGGCCACTCGGCGTATCAAGCGCAAGCACGCTCTTGTCGCTGCTAAGCACTATCGAATTGGCCAGTGGACTCGATCCTTTGTTATCCACCAGTACCAGTCGCATCTGGTTGTAGCTGCCGGTGGGCAGGGTGACCTGACCGAGTTCTGCCAGCGCGCCGTTTTGCAGCTTCAGCAAATCCACGCGCAGGGCCGGGGAGAGCACGATTTCAGACCAGCCGCTGGAGTCGGTTTCGCTGGCGCTGCTGCTCTGGTGCACGCGCACCTTCTCGATCGTCACGTTGACTTCGTCATAGCCGCAGGACGGAGCGTCGGTCAGCGCCAGTTTCAAGGTGCCGCTTTCGCTACCACCACCGCCACCACCGCAAGCCGCGAGAGTTGCCACTGCCAGGCCGCCCAGGACCAGTTTCAGATTTCGGAGTAATTTCATAGGACACCTCAATTAAAAAATATTCGTCGAACAGGGAACAGGGTTGAGTTTGAATTCATCCTGCGTCTCGCCGGCCGCTTGATCGTGGCCAGCGCTGGTTCGTTCATGTCGAGAATACTTCGGCGTGACGTCGGATGCAACTATACAAAACGCCAGAAACATGGTCTGTTCGCCGCCGCACAGACGCCAGCTTGACGCAATGCCACAGTTCGCCCACTGGTACGGGGCCAATCTTGGATGCCAGTACGGCTACGGTGAGGGTTGATATCCCACCACAACTTATGACATGAGTTACCACTGATTGCACTTTTGAAAACCTCAGTAGCGCTGACCACGGTGGCCATCGCCACCAGTGCCAGGGCGTGACGGGCGAATAGCCCGCTTGCATCGCGGACAATCGGTAGATGAAAGCTCCCCCCAGACTCCAATCCCTCATCGAAGAAGGCCTCATCGACACGGTGGTGCGCCAGCTCATGAGTGGCAAGGAGGCCATGGTGTTTGTGGTTCGCTGTGGGGATGAGACGCGCTGCGCCAAGATCTACAAAGAGGCCACGCACCGCAGCTTTCGCCAAGCGGTGGACTACACCGAAAACCGCAAGGTCAAAAACTCACGCTCGGCCCGTGCCATGGCCAAGGGCAGCAAGTTTGGCCGGCAAAGCCAAGAGGCCGCCTGGCAAAGCGCCGAGGTCGACGCGCTCTACCGCCTGGCCGCAGCCGGCGTGCGCGTGCCGCAGCCCTATAACTTTCACGATGGCGTGCTGCTGATGGAGCTGGTGACCGACGCGCACGGCGACGCGGCCCCGCGTCTGAACGATGTGGTCTTCACGCCCGCACAAGCCCTGGCCCACCACACCACGCTGATAGGTGAAGTGGTGCGCATGTTGTGTGCGGGGGTGGTGCATGGGGATTTGTCGGAGTTCAATATCCTGCTCGCCCATGCCGATGACACCGATGTCCCCGTCATCATTGACCTGCCTCAGGCCGTTGACGCTGCGGGCAACAACCACGCCCAGCGCATGTTGCTGCGCGATGTGGGCAACCTGCGCGATTTCTTTGGCCAGTTTGCGCCCGCGCTCTTGGCCACCCACTACGGCCCGGAGATCTGGAGCCTGTACCAGGCAGGCATGCTGACCAACGAGACACCACTGACCGGGCACTACGAACGCAAACACGCCGATGTGGATATGCAAGCCGTGCTGCGCGAGATAGACGATGCCAAGCTTGAGGACGCTGCGCGACGGCTGCGGACATCAACTACCATTCAAATTCTCCACAACAAACCTTAAAAGGACAAAGCGATGTTCAGTCATGTAATGGTCGGTGTGAATGATCTTGAGGTCTCAAAAAAGTTTTACGACGCACTGCTGGGCACGCTGGGCATAGGCCCGGGGGTTGCCAACAAAAGTCGCTATTTCTACCGCAGCCCCGCAGGCTCATTTGGTATCGGCACGCCCATCAATGACGAGCCCGCTACTTGCGCCAATGGCGCCACGATTGGTTTCACCATGCAGTCACCCGAGCAAGCCGATGCCTTCCACGCAGCAGGCGTTGCCAACGGTGGCACCACCTGTGAAGACCCGCCAGGCTGGCGCGATGGACCGGGCGGCAAGCTTTACCTGTCCTATGTGCGTGACCCGGACGGCAACAAACTGTGCGCCTTGCATCGGCCTGCCAAATAAAAAATAAGGGCTGGCATGGCCATGCCAGCGCCCTTTTCAACAAGATCGAAAACCGCCCATGACTGAAGACCTGAATCGCCAAAACGAATTGAAAAAGATGGCGCTGTGCGATTCGTGCGCCGGCATCCAGCGCAACTGGCGCCGCGCGCCCGGGCACCCCGAGCTGTTGCAGGGCGACAACCGCCAGGAAAAGCGCGGCGGCCATCTGGCCACCATCACCCAATACCGCTGTGACCGCTGCGGCACCGCGTGGGAGTATGAGAACGACAAGGCCAACCTCCGCGCGGGCTGGTCGCTGGTGGGACGTTGACAGGTTGACGCGCAACCATAGACGATGTGGTCGCTGGGGTCAGGTCTCAATGCTGTTCGGTTAAGTGCCTTTATCCGCAACCTGTCGAAGCAGGAAGCGCTCCGGCAGGCCCAAGAAGTGCGCTAAACTGACAGTATTGAGATCTGACCCCTTCATTCCAGCAGGCCAAACGCCGTGTAGACCAGGGGCAGGGAGCGACCGAACCGGGGCTGAACGTCACCGTCTGGTCATCGCAGCCCGAGTTGCACGCATCCCTAGGGACCCTCTGCATAACTCTGGCGAGGCTGTGATGTGCGGATCGAGATGGGCCGCAAGGCGTCTTTTTGCAGTCAATAGCCCAGCTATTGGCAAGAAAAACAACGCAGCGGACCGCTCGAGCCCGCGCAATCACAGACCGCAGCTAGTTATGCAGAGGGTCCCTAGGTGACCGGAGCCCAAAGCAGAGACATCCTCTCGCTAACACGACGGCCATGGGTCAGGGCTATCTCTTTCAACGTGAGTTGCGCAGACAATTGGCGAGCGATCGCAAGAGCAGCCCCAGCTTCGACAAGGTATCCCTGGCGCTCTAGAGCTGCAGCTTCGAGAACGCGCGCGAGATGGAACTTTGAATCACGCCGACTCGAAGTGCGTGCCTCTGCCAAGGCTTCGTCGAATAGCCCAGCCCTGAGCAGGTAGACACCCAGTCCCCAGCCCCAAAAACTAAGACTCCGGTCGCGTGGGCTGATCTTCATTCCGAAGCGCATTTTCTCGATGCCGGCCTCGAATTTCCCCGTCATGGCGAACGCGGCGCCCAGCGCGACATGAGCCTGAGCATTGCTGGGGTCGATCTCCAGGGCCTGGTGAAGAATTTCAATGCCTCGGTCGTGCTGTCCCAGGTCGCACAGGGCGCAGCCGGCGTAGCCCAATACCTGGGAGCTTCCGTCATCAAGTCCAATCGCGTGGTTAGCGGCGACTAGCGCATCGCTCACCAGACTCGCAGAGTCAGGCAGCAGTCCCATATTACTGGCCAATGCGGTCAACAAAGCGTAGTGTGCGTGCCCCAGACCAAATGCCGGGTCAAGGGCCACGCTCTTTTGAAGCTGCGACCGCGCCTCGACAATGGTGTCCTTCCCCCAACCCTGCATTGCAAGCGCCCCAACCGCCTGATGGTAGTGGGCCCATACATCCTGGTTTTCCGGACGCTGACGGCGGATGTGGGCAATTTCCGCGCGGGTGAGTTCGGGTTCAAGTTCCGAAATAATTCCGCGCGCGATATCTTCCTGCAAATCGACAGCCTCGTCACGACGGCTATCGAAGCGACCGCTCCACAGGACGCGCCCCGATGCCGCGTCGGTGAGCTGTGTCGAGACCCGAAGGACATCACTCTTGAGCCGCACGCTGCCCTCGACAACAAAACGAACGCCGAGCTGAAGGGCCACTTCCGGCAGACTGACACCCTGCCCACGAAAGGCAAAAGACGACGCGCGGGAGATCAGCAAAAAGCCCGGGACACGCGCCAACAGCGCGATGACGTCTTCGGCCAAGCCGGTGGCCAGAAAGTTGATCCCGGGGTCATCGGACAGCACGTTGAAGGGCAGCACCGCAATCGTCGGCTTGTCGATGGCGACTGCGCCGGGCTGCTGCACCCCGCTATCCGGTGACGCGCCGCCATGCCTGACGTCCAGAGAAAACTGATAACCCCGTCCGGGAATCGTGCTGATTGCCTTGGGCCCCAACAGCTTGCGCAGGGCCGACACCTGCACCGACAAATTGTTTTCCTCAACCACCAGGCCAGGCCAGACGATTTCAAGCACCTCAAGCTTGGAGATCACCCGGTCGCGGTGAGCCAGCAGGCACAAGAGCAGATCGAAAGCACGGGCACCCAGCACCGCCGGTACACCCGCCACCAGCAACAGGCGCTCTGCCGGCCTGACTTCACAACGATCAAAGTGGTAGTGGTCTTGCATGAGCCCTCCTGTACGACCGCATCTTTAGGAACATTTAGCAGATTCTTAAGAAGTTTAAAGGACGGGGCGGGTTCCCCTGGAGGACAGTGTAGCCATCAATCAGCAACGATTGACGTTCAACAACTTTTGGAGTCTGTTATGAATCTTGCCATCTCTTCCCCCTTCGCCGCCGCCGCTCACTCGCTAGCCGGCTTGTTCCTCTGGCGTGCGCGCAGTGGCTCCCGGCCACAGCAGGTGGCGCTGACCCCTGCCGACACGCAAACATTGCAAAAACGCGCGCTGCTGGTGGTGCGGGACCCGTTGCAGCATCGAGTGGAATGTCTGGGTGGCAGCGTGTGGATCACCCATGACGGGGACATCAAAGACATCATTCTGGATGCGGGACAGAACTACCAGGCAGAACGCAACAGCCGCATGGTGATTTATGCGTTAACCGATGTTTCCCTGCGTTTGGGCCGCCGCATACGCTGATGGAGGCATATCCCTGGCGCGGTACGATAGCGTCGTGCTCGCCCAACATCATGATCCTATCGCCGCCATCGCCACTGTCCCCGGGCGCGGCGCGGTGAGTATCGTGCGGGTCTCGGGCAAAAATATTGTGACCTTGCCCCTGTTGTCCGCACTCCATAGGCTGCCCATTATGCGGACTTCCTGTCTTGCTGCTGGGCCGCGATCCAGCGTTGCTCAAACGTCATGGGACTGACGTATCCCAGCGCCGGGTGCAATCTCTTGTAGTTGTAGAAAGTTAGCCAGTCGATCACTTCGTCCATGGCCTCGCGCCGACTAGCAAACCTCCTCGCCGGAGGGCACTTCGATACCGTCGGTCATGCGCTCATAACCCAGGGGTCGGTGTTGCGTTTGCCCCATAGCCACAGGCGCCAAGTGTGCGACAGGAGGGTTTTCCTGATCTCATGCGCGAGCGGCAGGTTCATAATATTTTCATGCCCGACGCTGACCCCACAATGCCTCCTGCGCCACCCGTCACCGGGCTGCTGCTGACGGGTGGCGGTGCGCGCGCGGCCTACCAGGTGGGGGTGCTGGAGGCCATTGCCGACATCAGAAAAGCTGCTGGCGCCATCGACCACCCCAACCCGTTTCCTATCATCACCGGCACCTCGGCCGGCGCCATCAATGCCGCGGCCTTAGCCTGTGGCGCGGATAACTTCGACAGCACCGTGCGCCGCATCGTCGATGTCTGGAAAAACTTCGAGACGCATCAGGTCTACCGCGCCGACTCTTTAAGCATGTTGCGCTCGGGCGCACGCTGGATGACCTTGCTCTCGCTGGGCTGGCTCATTGCCAAGTGGCGGCGCATGAAGCCGCGCTCCCTGCTCGACAACTCGCCACTGCACGAATTGCTGGCCAGCATGGTGCCGCTGGAGCGTTTGCCCGCGCTCGTCCGCCTGGGGCATGTGCAGGCGCTGGCCGTGACGGCATCAAGCTACAGCTCAGGCGAGCACATCACCTTTTTTGAGGGCCATAAGCGCCTGATACCTTGGTTGCGCTCGCAGCGCCGCGCGGTTCAGGACCGCATCACACATGCCCACTTGCTGGCTTCATCGGCCATTCCCTTCGTCTTTCCGGCCACGCCCCTGCACATTGACGGAAAAATCGAGTATTTTGGCGATGGCTCTATGCGCCAGTCGGCGCCCATCTCGCCCGCCATCCATCTGGGAGCCAGCCGGGTTCTGGTGGTGGGCGCTGGGCGCATGCAAGAGCCCAAGAACGAAGCGCATCTGCACACTACCAACGGCTACCCTTCGCTGGCGCAAATTGCCGGCCATGCCTTGTCCAGCATCTTTCTGGACGCGCTGGGAGTGGATGTGGAGCGGATGCGTCGCATCAATCAAACCCTGTCACTGGTGCCGCCCGAGGTCCGCAATGCCAGCGCGCTGCGGCCGGTGAAGCTGCTGCTGATCGAGCCCTCGCAGCGGCTCGACGCCATTGCCGCCCACCATGTCGGCGACTTGCCTTCCGCCGTGCGCACCATGCTGGGGGCCCTCGGGGTGTCTTCAGACAAGGCGGACGTCAAGGGTGCGGTACTGGCGAGCTACTTGCTGTTCGAGTCAGGCTACACCCGTGAGTTGATGGCGTTGGGTTATGCCGATGCGCAGCGGCAGCGGGACGAGATTTGCCAGTTTTTCGACTGGACCCCAACCGGAATCGCCGAGGATCCGCTGTCCAGTCCACCCAGAGTGGAAAAGCGACGCGACCCCTTGCGGCTGCGCTGATTCATTCCATTTTCAGATCGATAAGAGATTAGGCGCGAAGCCGCAGACAATGCTGTAGCACGGCAAGGCGAAGCAACAACCTATCGTATTGATCTGGAAATGGAATCAGGGGCCGACTAAAATCAGCGGCTGCGTCCTGAAAACCCCGATCCATGTCACTCCAACTCTTCGTCACCAAGGATAGGAATTCCAACCGCATGAGCCCAAGTAGCCCACCAAAAATCGCATCGGGTTCACCGTGCCAGCCGTGATTCAAATGGTTTGAAGGGATGGATTCAATGGATTGAATTGGTTAATTATCAGACCATCGAGCGGGAAAATCCTGAACCCATCAAAGTGCCTGCACACTTGCAAGGTTTTTTCGGGCGATGGCGCGAAAACCTGCAGAAATCCGCTTGTCTGATGCGACGGCGAGCCAGAAGGCGCAAGCCAGATCTTTTGCCTGTGGCCACTCTGTCAGGGTAGCCGCAGTCGGGTAGAGGGGGCGATCGGTAAATTGCCGGTTAACCAGTTCGCCGTTAACTGGTGCATACAGCATGGGCAGCATGTCGTAGGTGGGCGATAGCTGCCAGTCGTCGTCGTCCAGCAGCAGGGAGATATTTCCGTAATGGCGGTCGGTGTTGGCGATCAGCAGGCCGTATGCCTCAAGAAGCCTTAAATGGGCTGCATCCCGGGGCGTGAGCAACTGGCTCTCAGCCATGCGGTTGGCGGTAGCGGCCCAGTTGTCAACCTTGCCCACATATTCAGAGTCATAAACCTGCAAGGACACCATGCCGATGCGTCCTTTTGACGAGCGGTCAAAACGCGCAGACTCCAAAAACACCCGCTTGCCAGCTATGAAGATTTGGCTGGTGGCTGCTGGCAAGCCGGCTTCATGCAAGATCTGTAGCGCAAGGTGTTCGCAGACCAGCAAGTCCTTGGTGCGCTGGTCTGCTGGCGAATCACCCGCTGGTGAAAACTTCACCAGCACATGGCGGCCAGCGGTGATGGTGCAGAACTTGGGCTGCTCGCCGCCAGCCGATGAGCCGCCCAGCGTGCCCTGCATGGCGCGCTCCGCCAGCGCCGGGTAGTCCTTGAATGAATCCACGCGGAATGAGCGCCTGGCCAGCGAGTGGTAACGCTGAAAGGCCTGCTCGCCCACAATCAGGTTGCCCGGCAAATCATCGCCAAACAAAACCAGCGCCTTGAGCGCGTCATCGTCGCTCCAGTTGCGCGGGTCAGCGGCCAGTTGCAGCTCGGAATGGGCGTGCGCGAAGGTGCGACCCATAAAACCCTGTGGCCGCATGTCGTTTAAAAACCAGGGCAGGCCGTCGTGCAATTGACTGACACCGTCGGCCTCGTCCACCCAGAAGCGACCACCAGGCAAAGGCATCATGCGGGCAAACGGCGTGACCGTGCCTTTTGAACCAACGCGCATGATGGCGATGTCGCTACCCACGTCAGCCACATGGCGCGGCAGTGCATAGCGCTTGGCCCGTGCAGCCCCCAAGCCCCGCACCTGGCCAGAAGCTATCAACGGCGACAAAGCCCGTGACACAGTCGCTTGGCTCACGCCCATCAACGCCTGCAACTCGGCACTTGTGGCGATGCCGCCTTTTGAGCGCAGCGCTTGCAGGATATTAGGTGTTGCAAGGTTGATCATTTGAATAAATTTATGAATAGATACAATTTCAAACCATCATAGGCGATTTTATAAAAATGATTAATTTAATGAATAGATAATAAAAAAACGCCAGAAGGCGCTTTTTGTAGAACGTGCAGAACCTCTAGAACGAATTACTTCGCCACAACCCGAACCATTTCCAGGCACTTGTTCGAGTAACCCCACTCGTTGTCATACCAAGTCACGATTTTC
>JBCKNC010000068.1:0-13523 GCA_038902915.1 Polaromonas sp. | reverse complement strand
CTTGGGGTTGGAGGGTGTGCCACCAGATCCTGCACCGTTCAGCGGTGCGTTGATGGACAAGTCGAGCTTGCGTTTGACTTCGCGCATCACCACGCCCAGGATCGTGCGTTGGCGTTTGACGACTCTTTTCATGCGTCTGAACTGTTTGGCATGCGCGTAGCCACCGGCCTTGCGAGCCAAGGTCTTGCACTCTTTGGCAAAGGTCTGCTTGAGGTTGATACCGGCGCGTTTGGCAGCACTGACCACTTTGTGGCGGGCGATCTCCAGTAGGCGAGAGTCCACCGGGTGGGCCATGGCTTTTTCTTGTACTGTGGAGTCAACGATGATGCGCTCGAGATCAACCGGTTTGATGGCCTTGATCTGAACGGCGGTCTCGATGGTGGCCTTGAGTAACTGCTCCAGGCCTTCTTCACCGATGGCACGACGAAAGCGCCCGATCTGGGTCGCGTCGCAGGGCAGGCGTGGCTCGTAATATTCTTGGCCGCTGAAGTATTGCCAAACCACATTCTCACTCCAGCGAACAACGAGCTCTTCGTCACTGAGGTTGTAGCTGTTCTTGAGGTACAGCAGGCTGGCCATCAGGCGCATGGATAAACGCGGGCGACCGGCGGCACTGACACCACCGCCAAATTGCACTGCGTGTTCACCCAATAAATCCTCAGTGCGTTCTTCCTTTGGAGTTCGGTCCTGGTGAGAAAAATTCGGAGCCAGGGCTGCTTCAATCCGCTCCCAAGGCAGTTGGGCAGTCAGCACCACCAAGGCGTGGCGCATGTCAATCATGGCATCCAGGCGGGAGCGGAAAAAGTCTGCTGTGTTCATGTCCAAAATCTCTCAAGAATCTATTCTTCAAATAACGTTTTATGAGGGATTTGGTGCACCGCTTTTATACAAAAATGTGAGGTTTTATGCGGGTTTCGAAGGTTTTGCAGGGGCGACTCATCATCCACCCTGAAACAGTTTTATTTATTGCGCCTTGCGCAGGGTTTCAACCACAGGCGTATTGAGCACAGACCGCAAGCCCCACCAGCCCGCTGCAAGGGCCAGCAATGCCCCGGCAAGACTGCCAAACAGTGGCACCGTCCATGAGCCGGTCCAGTTGAAATCAAACACATAGCGCGCTAAGCCCCAGCCAACCGTCAGCGCGACGAGTGATGCCAGAAAGCCCGCCAGCAAGCCCACGCCGGCCAGCTCGGCACGCTGCACCTGGCGCAGCAATGAGGCCCTGGCTCCCACTGCACGCATGATGGCGAACTCGCGTGCACGCTCTTCACGCGTGGCAGTGATAGCCGCAAACAGCACCACCAGCCCAGCAGCCAGCGTGAAGCCAAATAAAAACTCGACGGCGCGTATCACCTGGTCGAGCACGCGCTGCACTTGCGCGAGCGTGCTGCTCATGTCGACGTTGGTGATGTTGGGGAAGGCCTTGACCAGTTCGTTGTCAAAGCTGCGCAGCCTCGCTCCGTTCTGCGCCGCGATGCGCTCCGGGGCACGGAAAGCGCTGATGTAGGACACCGGCACGTCCGTCATGCGGGCCATCGGGTACATCACAAAGAAGTTGACACGCATCGAGCCCCAATCCACCTTGCGCAGGCTGGTGATGCTGGCTTCGCTGAGCTGCCCGCCGATGTCAAACCGCAGGCTGTCGCCCAGCTTGAGGCCCAGGGTTTTCGCCAACCCGACCTCGACGCTGATGGCGTTGGGCTCGTCGGGCGTCCAGCGCCCGGCCACCACCTGGTTGTGCGAAGGCTGCTGCGCGGCGTGGGACAGGTTGAACTCGCGGTCCACCAGGCGCTTGGCACGGTCGTCCTTGAAGTCATCGGGCGTCACCGCCTTGCCGTTGACCGCCACCAGGCGGCCGCGAATCATGGGGTACCAGTCGAATTTTGTGACGCCGCCGTCGCGCAGGGCCTGCTGAAACGCGTCGCCCTGCTCCGGCTGCACATTGATGACAAAGCGGTTCGGTGCATCAGGCGGCGTGGCCTGACGCCAGCTGCTGATCAGGTCGGTGCGCAGCAGCACCAGCAGCATCAGCGCGAGCAAACCGACCGCCAGGCTGCTCACCTGCACCACCGCATAGACCGGGCGGGCCGACAGTTGGCGCGTGGCCAGCACCAGCCAGCGCGGTGCCGTGGTTTCGCTGACACTGGCGCGCAGCAATTTGACGGCGGCAAAACTGGCCAGCGCAAACACCGCGACGGCAGCAGCAAACCCGCCGACGGCAATCAGACCGAGCTTGAGGTCGCTGCTGGCCACCACCAGCAAGGCAGAAAAACCGAGCACACCGACCAGCAGCACCGCCAGCGAGGCGGGGCGCAGGTTACCCACATCGCGGCGGATCACGCGCAGCGGAGGCACCTGCGCGAGCTGCAGCACCGGCGGCAGGCCAAAGGCCAGCAGCAGGGTCAGCCCCATGCCCATGCCAAACGCCACCGGCCAAAACGTGGCTGCAGGCAACACCGTTTCCACCAAACCAGCCAGCAGCAGCACAAAACCGTAGTGGACGGCAAACCCGATCAGCACGCCGAGCGCACTGGCCAGCATGCCGGCCAGCACAAACTCGAAGGTGTAGGCCAGCGCAATCGTGCGCTGCGGCTGGCCCAGCACGCGCAGCATGGCGCAGTCGTCCAGGTGTTTGGCGGCGAAACTGCGCGCGACGATGGCCACGGCCACCGCGCTGAGCAGAGCGGCCAGCAAGGCCACCAGGTTGAGGAATTTTTCGGCGCGGTCTAGCGTCTGGCGCATCTCGGGGCTGCCGCTTTCCAACGATTCGAGGCGCACCCCGCGCAGATCGGTCTTCTTGATTTCCTGCGTGGCCCACTGAACATAAGTTTTCACCGCCGCCTCGCTGCCGGCCACCGCAAAACGGTAGCTGGCCCGGCTGCCCGGCTGGATCAGGCCGGTGGCGGCCAGGTCGGCGGCGTTGACCATCACGCGCGGGGAAAAATTGACGAAACCGCCGCCCCGGTCCGGCTCCTGAACAATCACATGCGTTAGTGTGAAGCTGGCGTCGCCCATCAGCAAAGTCTGGCCGACGCTCAAACCCAGCGCGTCGAGCAGCGATGCGTCAGCCCAGGCGGTGCCGGGGACGGGAATGTCGCGCGTGGCCGCACCGGCTCCTTCTGGGCTGTATGCCACCCGCATCTCTCCACGCAGGGGGTAGCCCTCGGGCACGGCCTTGAAGGCCACGAGCTTGCTGGCGCCGCCGTCTTCTTCCCGCGCGCGGCCCATGGTCGGAAATGTCACGGTCGAGGTGGCCTGCAGGCCCAGGCTGCGCGCCCTGGCAAGAAACACCTCGGGCGTCACGCCGTCGCTGCGAAGAACGGCATCACCGCCGAGCAACTGGTGGGCATCGCGCTGTAGCCCCCCTTTGAGACGGTCTGCAAAAAAACCGACCGCCGTCAGGGCTGCCACCGCCAAGGTCACCGCGACGATCAGCAAACGCAACTCGCCAGCGCGCAGGTCGCGCAGCAGCGTGCGCCAGCCGAGTTTGAGAAAAAGGGTGTTCATGGCTTGACCTTAGCGCAGAAGCGGTAACCGGGGCTTGGTGCGGGATTACAGCGCCCCGAATTTACTGAACCAAAGGCAACTGATAAGACCCTCTCTCCCTCTGGGAGAGGGACCACTGTCGGTATGTGTCGGATTGAGCCAACCAGTTCTGGCTGCAGCTTGAGCCGCTGGGGTTGTGCATAACAGACAAAGCGCCGGTTGGTCGCGCGGCCGATGGCACACAGGCCAACCATTTGCGAGACCTGATGGCCCATTTGCGCGGACTTGATGACCATTTCACTGGGCAGGCGGCCTGTGGTGTAGAAGACCAATGGCGTCTGTAGAGCAGCAACCGGGGCAAAGACGGGGGGTGCGAAGAAAGCATGCTTGAAGACTACAACAAAAAAACCGACACCTCGCGGGTCGGCTTTTCGTGCGAATGAGGACGTATCAGGATTTTTTTGCGGGCGCAATGGTCGCGGCGGGTGCCTTGCTGGGTGGGCTGGCTGCCGTAGGCGCTGGTGAAGGCGCAGCAGCCGCTGCAACAACCGGCTTTGCAGGCTCAGGAGGAGGCGTGTACACGAAAGCGCCCGGGTCCGCGCAGGTAGACGCCGCGGTTGTCGGCTTAGTTCCCTTGCCTGCGGCCTTGGCTGACTTGGAATAGCTGGCCGCCACTTTGTCTTGCGACTTGCACAATTGGTAGTTGTCAACCTTGCCGGCCCACGCCGTTTTGGCGGTCGCCTCGGCGGCTTTGGCCTTGGCTTCGTCATTGAGCGGCGGAAGTTTGGCCAGCGCGATCGATGAGGCTGCGATAGCCAAGCACGCGAGTAAAAGTTTTTTCATACGAAAGATCCTTGTTATACCGGCACGGTCTGGGCGGGTGTGGGTGGGGGTGACACGGGCTGGCTGCGCTGGGCAGAAATCTTGCCGGCCTTCACATCGTCGTACCAATATTCGTGGTGCTCTTTTGCCCAGGTTTCATCGGCGTAGCCGGTTTTCATGGTCTGGTAGGAGCCCTGCATGCCGATGGTGCCCAGATAAATATGCCCCATGAACAGCGCCATCATCAGCACGCTGGCCAGGGCATGCACCATGTGTGCGATCTGCATGGTCGCCCGCTCATAGACCAGACCGGGCAGCAATTTTTCGAGCACGAAGCCCGAGGCCACGACGAGGATGCCGAGAAAAAATACGCCACCCCAGAACATCACTTTTTCACCGGCGTTGAAACGGTGCGACGGCATATGCTTGCCCGACAGAAGGCCCCCGCCCTTGATCAGCCAGGCCATGTCGCCGCGGCTGGGCATGTTGTCACGCAGAAAAGTGAAAAATACAATCCCCAGCGAAACCGCGAACACAGGGCCGGCAAAGTTGTGCATAAATTTGAGAACATAGGCCAGCCAGCCAAACAGCGTGAGGCCCAGCACAGGCAGCAAAAAGAACTTGCCAAACGCCATGACGATGCCGGAGATGGCCAGAATGGAAAAAGCAATCGCGTTGGCCATGTGCGCCGAACGCTCAAATGGCGTGAAACGCTCGATCTTGCGGCCGGTTTCGGCGCCGTGCAACTTGATGCTGCCCTTGCGCCAGTAGAACAGTGCAATTGCACCGGCCACGATCAGCAGGAGTGCGCCACCGTAAGGGATCAGCCAGTTGTTGCGGACCTGGCGCCAGGCATCACCGGCGTTGGTCAGGCGCGAGCCCGGGTATTGCACAAAAGGCTGAATCAGGTTGCCGGCTTCCGGTGCCTGGCTTTTGGGCAGGCTGCTGTAGCCGGTCACACCCTCACCGACCTGGCGCCACATGGGCGCATTGTTGCCGGGCTGAACTTTGGCGCGCTCGGCATTGGTTTGATTGGCGTACTTCGGGTCAGCGCTCGCGTCGGGTTTGACCTCAAAGATATTGACGCTCTGGATGCCGCCTGTGGGCGCCGCTACGGCTGGTGCCGTTGCTGCAGCTGGGGCCGGGGCGCCTGCAGGCTGCGCCCCAACACTAACCGACCAGCCAAGCGCTGTGAAAAATAATGCTGCCAGGACTCGCGATGGGCGTTGCATAGGAACTCCCTGTTATTTGACGCGGTTGTATTCGTTTTGCCCGTTCTGCAGGCGGGTCTTGAGATGTTGCTCCCACGCCGTCTTATCGCCAGCCTTCCAGCCCGGGTCATTGTAGGCATTTTTGGTGCCCTGAAACACCGGGGTGTCGCTTTTCGCGCCAGTGGCAGTTTGAGGCTTTTCGCCGCAAGCGGCAAGCGCCATGACAGCCGCCGTGAGCAGCGCAAGACGCATCATGACTTGCCTCCTGCAGGCGGCTGGCCTGCCTGTTTGGAACCATAGGCCGTGCCCCAGCCCCAGACTTCGGCACCCTTGCCGCGCTGCACGACCCGGTTGCGGAAGATGTCGGCGACCACATCGCCGTCACCCGCCAGCAAAGCCTTGGTCGAGCACATCTCCGCACAAGCCGGCAATTTGCCTTCGGCAAGACGATTCCGGCCGTATTTCTCGAACTCGGCCTGACTGCCGTTCTCCTCGGGACCGCCAGCGCAAAAAGTGCACTTATCCATCTTGCCGCGCACACCGAATGTACCGGACGATGGAAACTGCGGTGCGCCGAACGGGCAGGCATAAGAGCAGTAGCCGCAGCCAATGCAGACGTCCTTGTCGTGCAGCACCAGACCTTCGTCGGTGCGGTAGAAACAGTTGACCGGGCACACCGCCATACAGGGTGCATCGCTGCAATGCATACAGGCCACCGAAATCGATTTTTCGCCGGCAACACCGTCGTTGAGCGTCACAACGCGGCGACGGTTGACGCCCCACGGAACTTCGTTTTCGTTTTTGCAGGCGGTGACGCAGCCGTTGCATTCAATGCAGCGCTCGGCGTCACAGACAAATTTCATGCGTGCCATGGTGTCTCCTTATAGATCATTTTTCCGCCGGGCCGCCCCAAGGAAAAAACGGCCCCCTCGGGGGGCAGCGTATTACACGAAGTGAAAAGCGTGGGGGTCATGCGCGTTCGACGTTGCAAACCGTCGTCTTGGTTTCCTGCATCATCGTCACAATGTCGTAGCCGTAGGTGGTCGCGGTGTTGACGGCCTCGCCGCGCACAATCGGCGCTGCCCCCTTGGGGTAATAGGCCAGCATGTCGGCGCCCTGCCAGCGCCCCGAGAAGTGGAAAGGCAGGAACACGGTGTCCGGCCCGACCCGTTCCGTCACCAGGGCCTGCACATTAAGCCGCGCTCCGGTAGGCGAGGTGACCCAGGCGCGCTCGCCATTGCGGATGCCGCGCTCCGAGGCCGTCTTGGGGTTGATCTCGACAAACATTTCCTGTTGCAACTCGGCGAGCCAGGCCATGGACCGGGTTTCCTCGCCGCCGCCTTCGTATTCGACGAGGCGACCGGAAGTCATGATCAGTGGGAACTTTTCATGCACCTTGTCGGCGATATTTTTCTGCTGCACGGTCTTGTACAGGATCGGCAGACGCCAGCGGCTCTTCTGGTCATCGTGCGTCGGGTACTTGGCCATCAGGTCCGGCCGGGTACCGTACAGCGGCTCGCGGTGCTGCGGAATCGCGTCGGGGAAATTCCATACCACGGCGCGGGCCTTGGCATTGCCAAAAGGATGACAGCCGTGGTTTTTCATGGCGACACGGATGATGCCGCCGGACGAGTCGGTCTTCCAGTTCTTGCCTTCGGCGGCTGTTTTTTCGGCATCGGTCAACTCGTCCCACCAGCCGAGCTTTTTCACCAGCAGGTGGTCAAACTCGGGATAGCCGGTGGTGATGTCGGCGCCCTTGGAGTGCGAACCGTCTTCGGCCAGCAGGTTGACACCGTCTTTTTCAACACCGAAGTTGGCGCGGAAGTTGCCGCCGCCGTCCATGACATGTTTTGACGTGTCGTAGAGGTTGGGTGATCCAGGGTGCTTCATTTCCGGCGTGCCGTAGCAGGGCCATGGCAAACCAAAATAGTCACCCGTGGTGTCGTAGCCGGTTTCTTTGTCCTTGCCACCTTTAGACTTGAGCGTTTTCACGTCAAACAGGTGCATGTTGCGCATGTGCGCCTTCAGACGCTCAGGGCTCTGGCCGGTGTAGCCTATGGTCCAGACCGACTTGTTGATCTCGCGCAGGATGTCTTCGGGCAGGGGTTCATCCATGCCTTTAACTTTTTGCATCTTGAAGTTCTTGGACAGCTCTTTGGCGAAGCCGAGCTTTTCCGCCAGTTGATGCATGATCATGTGGTCGCTGCGGGCTTCCCACAGCGGTTCGATCACTTTTTCGCGCCACTGGATGGAACGGTTCGACGCGGTCACCGAGCCGCTGGTCTCAAACTGGTTGGACGCCGGCAGCAGGTAAACCGCACGATTCGGGTTCAGGTCTTCAGCCTTGCCCGGCATCGCCGCCATGGCGGCTGTGGCCGAAGGATAGGGATCAATAACGACCAGTAAATCCAGTTTGTCCATCGCTCGCTTCATCTCCAGACCGCGGGACTGGGAGTTGGGTGCGTGGCCCCAGAAAAACACGGCGCGCAGGTTGGAGTCCTGGTCAATGAATTCGTTTTTCTCCAGCACGCCGTCAATCCAGCGCGACACCGTGATGCCGGGCCTGCCCATCATGGCCGGCGAGGCATAACGCCCCTTGATCCAGTCAAAGTCAACCCCCCAGGTCTTGGCGAAGTGCTTCCATGACCCTTCGGCCAGGCCGTAGTAGCCGGGTAGCGAATCGGGGTTGGGGCCAACGTCCGTAGCGCCCTGCACGTTGTCATGGCCGCGGAAAATATTGGCACCGCCGCCCGATACACCGATGTTGCCCAAGGCAAGCTGCAAAATGCAGGATGCACGCACCACCGCATTGCCCGTGGTGTGCTGGGTCTGGCCCATGCACCAGACGATGGTCGATGGCCGGTTCTTGGCCATCATTTCAGCGGCCTTGTAGACGCGCGCCTCAGGCACGCCGCAGGCTTCTTCAACCTTGTCGGGTGTCCATTTGGCCATGATGTCGGCCTTGACCTTGTCCATGCCGTAGACCCGGTCATTGATGTACTTGGTGTCTTCCCAGCCGTTCTTGAAGATGTGATACAGCATGCCGAACAAAAACGGAATGTCTGAACCCGAACGAATGCGGATGTACTCGTCGGCTTTCGCCGCCGTGCGCGTGAAGCGCGGATCGACCACGATCATCTTGCAGCCGGTCTCTTTGGCATGCAGCATGTGCAGCATGCTGACCGGGTGCGCCTCGGCGGCATTCGAGCCAATGTACATGGCGCACTTGCTGTTTTGCATGTCGTTGTACGAGTTGGTCATGGCACCATAACCCCAGGTATTGGCAACGCCAGCTACCGTGGTCGAGTGGCAGATGCGCGCCTGGTGATCGCAGTTGTTGCTGCCCCAGAAGCTCACAAACTTGCGCAGCAGGTAGGCCTGCTCGTTGTTGTGCTTGGAAGAACCGATCACGTACACCGAATCAGGGCCGCTGGCCTTGCGCAGTTCCAGCATGCGGGCGCTGATCTCGTTGAGCGCGG
Organism: Polaromonas sp.; assembly: GCA_038902915.1. GTDB lineage: Bacteria > Pseudomonadota > Gammaproteobacteria > Burkholderiales > Burkholderiaceae_C > Polaromonas. The sequence goes on along the minus strand of JBCKNC010000068.1, from coordinate 4,525 downwards.
TATCCCAACTGATGCGTTCGTATTTGCCGCCGACCAGCTTCATCGGGTAGCGCAGGCGGAACTCGCCATGGCCATGCTGGCGCAGTGCGGCACCTTTGGCGCAATGCGCACCCAGGTTGATGGGCGAGTCAAACACCGGCTCCTGCCGTATCCAGATGCCGTTTTGCACCACGGCATCGACGGCACAGCCGACCGAGCAGTGCGTACACACCGTGCGCTTGACCTCGATTTTTCCGCTACCGGCCCCGGGCGGCGCCCCCATGGCGTTTGCTTTTTTAACCAGCGTCAACTGCGTGGCGGCCAGGCCGACACCGACCCCCAGGCCCGAGCGCCGCAGGAAGGCGCGCCGGTCCATAGTGGGCAAAGCATTCGACAGGCCTCGCGTGAGGCTTTGTACAAACCGTGCCGAACCTGCGCGGTGCGCTGGATCGCTATGGATAGCGTGAGTTTTTTTCGTGAGCAACATGGATCTCTCCGTAAGAAGGGGAACGAGAAGAAGAAAATTAGATGCGCGCGGTCTGGTAGTAGTGCTTGACGTGATCCGAGAGTGTGTAGCCGCCGCCTTTTTCAGGCGCCGGCTTGGGCTGCTGGAGGAGCGCCTCGGGCGCTTGCACCCCGGGCAGGGCGACCGCCAAGGCGGCAACAGCACCGGTGGCGGCAACGCCGAAGAAGAAACCCCGGCGTGAGGGTTTTGGTTGGCTGTCCTGCATCATAGTGGTCTCCAAGGAAGCTTGCTGATATGAACTGATTTGAATACTTACTAATCCTAGTGTTTTACCCTAGTTAATTCTAGTGTTTTACATTAGGTGGGCGCACCTGACAATGACTTCATCCAGACTAAATGGCAACCTAGGGAAAACGATAGGAAGAAAAAGCAACTTAGTTTTTACCTGAACCGCACCAATCCATCGAAAGTGTCGCATTTTGAGAACCGCTGCTGCGCAGATCAAACCAGCATGTCAAAGCCCTGGGTTTCAACGCTGATGAAGGTCTGCGTGAATTCCGCGACGCAGCGATAAAAATCAGCTTGCGGGCGGCGGCAACAAGTTCACCCCACGAGGCTTCAAGCAACGCACCGGCCGCAGGCGCTTCGGTCACGGCCACCCGGATGTTGCTTATCAGTTCTGCCGGCGGCGGCGCGTAATACAGCGCGGACAGCAAACCGTAAACTTCCGCGCGGGCGGTTTCTTCGTCAAGCGTGGACGGCACGAGTTGGGCTTGTAGGGTCATGAGGGATTAACCCTAATTTCCTCTTGGACAAGGCTCCTTGCGGTGGTCGATACGATGAACCTGTACAATTATTTCCCTTGTTTTGAAGAATCAGAATGCGCATTCTTCCCTTACTCATGGTGCTATCCCACCACCCATGCCAACACCGATGTCAGGCCAGCCTACCCCCGCCGGTGTCGCAGCACTGGAGTCCGGTCGGCGCCCGCTGATCGCCGCACTGATCGCCTTCCTGCTGGCTGGCGCCGCCGCCGTTGGGGTGGTGTGGCAATCAGAGCAGCTCCGCCTGCATGAGCTGCGCACGCACCTCGCCGATCGGGCCGGCAATCATGCCGACGCGATCCAGCGCAGCACGCAACACGCCCTGTCCACCACCTACGCGCTGGCCGCCCTGGTGCGCCAGGGCCAGGGCAGCATCGCCAACTTCGACGCCATCGCGAGCGAGATGCTAGCGTATTACCCGAGCGCGGCCTCACTGCAACTCGCACCCGGCGGCATCATCCAACACGTCGTCCCGCTGGCCGACAATAAAATAGTCATAGGCCTCAACCTGCTGCAAGACCCCGCGCGCAACAAGGAGGCCCTCCTCGCACGCGACACCGGCAAGCTCACCCTGGGCGGACCGTTCGAGTTGAAGGAAGGCGGCCTCGGCGCCGTCGGGTACCTGCCGGTGTTTCTGGACGACAGTCAGGGCAAGCCCTCGTTCTGGGGCTTGACCGCCGTCCTGATCCGCTACCCGCAAGCGCTCGAAGAGGCCCGGCTGACGCAACTGACGCAGCAGGGTTTTGGCTACGAGTTGTGGCGCATCCACCCCGACAGCGGGAAAAAGCAGAGCATCGCCGCGTCCTCCGACGCCGCGCTGATCGACCCGGTCACGCGGACCCGCACCATGCCCAATGGCAGTTGGATGCTCAGCGTCGCGCCGCTCAAGGGCTGGAACGAACCGCTCTGGCTGACGCTCAAGAGCGCTTTGGGCCTGCTGTTCAGCCTGCTGCTGGGCTACCTGGCGAAGCTACTGTTCGAGTCGCGGGCGCACGAACGCCATCTTGAAACATTGGTGCAGCAACGCACCGCCGAAATCAGCGCCACCCAGGCCAAGCTGCAAGCCACCTTCGATGCCTTTCCGGACCTGGTCTGGCTGAAGGACGCGCAGGGCGTCTATCTGGACTGCAACCCGATGTTCGAGCGTTTCTTCGGCACCAAAAAAGCCGCTATCCTGGGTAAGACCGCCTATGACTTGGTGGATCCGGAACTGGCGGATTCCTCTCGCGAACACGACCACCAGGCGATCACGTCCAACCAACCCATCGTCAACGAGGGATGGCGAACCTTCGCCGCCGATGGCCGACGCGGCCTGTTCGAAATCACCAGAACCCCGATGCGCGATGGCGACGGTCAACTGATCGGGGTGCTGGGCATCGCCCACGACATCACCGAGCGCAAGCGGGCGCAAGACGAAATTCTGCGCTTCAATGCCACACTCCTCACGCTCACGAAAAACACCGCCATCGACACGGGTGCGCGAGCGTCAGCGTTTCAGGAAATTTGCAAGGCCACGTCCCAAGCGCTAGACGCCGCCCGCGTTTCGATATGGTATTACGACGCCGATCGCGAGGTGATCGTTTGCGAAGAACTTTATGAGCAAGGCACCGACACTCACTCATCTGGGCTGATCCTCCTTCAGAAGGACTTTCCTATCTATTTTGCATATCTTCGCGAAAAGCGTGTGCTCGCGGCGCATGACGCTCACACCGACGCTACGACGGCCGAGTTCTCATCGGTGTATCTGACGCCCTTGGGGATTAACTCGATGCTCGACGCGCCCGTGCGCTTAGAAGGAAAACTTTGGGGCGTCGTCTGCATCGAGCACGTAGGCCCGCATCGAACGTGGTCGACGGAGGAGCAAACTTTCGGCGCGTCGATGGCAGACTTTGTCGCGCACGTACTTTCCGCGGAGCGAAGGGCCGTGGCGCAGACTCTGGTGGAGCAGCGCACCACTGCGCTGACCGAGGAGATCACCGAGCGCAAGCAGGCGCAAGACGAAATCCTGCTCCTCAATGCCAATCTGAATCGGGAAATGGCCGAACGCCGCAGCCTTGAAATCGAGCTCATCCGCATCAGTGAAGAGCAGCGACGAGTGATCGGGTGCGAGCTGCACGATGGTCTGGGGCAGCACCTGACCAGCCTCTCGCTCCTGTGTGCAAGCTTGCGGCAAAAAATCACCGGCCTCGCACAGCCCGAGGCCGACGCAACCCAGCGGATCGGAGAATTGATCCATGAGGCCATAGTCATGACCCGTTCCGCCGCCCATGGGCTATACCCAGTGGCTTTGGAGCATGGAGGCCTAACTGCGGCGCTAGAGCAACTGGCTGACAACGCCAGCGCACTTCAAAAAATAAAATGCATTTTCAGTGTTGGCCCTGATGTGCAAGTGCATGATCCGCTGGTTGCGATCAACCTGTACCGGATTGCCCAGGAAGCCATCACCAACGCACTGAAGTACAGTCAGGCTGGCCTCATGCGGATCAATCTGGCCCGGGTCGATGGAAAGGTCCGACTCACCTTGAGCGATGATGGCATCGGCATCGACCCCTTCCACCTCGAGCTTGCCAAGGGATTGGGGATGCACAGCATGCATTACCGTGCAAGCCTGCTCGGAGGGAGCATGGAAATCGAGAGCAACGCTCAGCAGGGCACAAGCATTACCGTAACGTATCCCGATGATCGGCGCGTATCCCGATTTGGAGAGGCAAAGACCGTAACGTATCCCGATGATCGGCGCGTATCCCGATCTGGAGAGGCAAAGTGAGCAACGGCACCGTGCATAAAGAAGAAAAGACCCGGATACTGATGGTCGACGACCACCCCATCGTCCGGGAGGGCATGGCCCTGTTCCTCAACGCGCAGGCGGATCTGCATTTGTGTTGTGAGGCCGGCAATACCGAGGAGGCCATGGCCCAATTTGCGGCTTTCGACCCGGCCCTGGCCATTGTGGACATCTCGCTTGGTAAAGATTCAGGGCTGGATTGCATCAAGGCACTGCGGCGACTATCCCCCGGCTTGGGCATACTGGCCATGAGCCTGCACGATGAGTTGATCTTTGCGGAACGCGCCCTGCGGGCCGGTGCCAATGGGTATTTGATGAAGCATGAAGCCACCGCCAACATCCTGCTGGCGGTGCGCCTGGTTTTGTCAGGCGGCATTTACCTCAGTGACGCGATGCACGGGCGGCTGGCGCAAAAACTGGCAACACCCGGCGGCCACAGCGATATCAGCGCCAGCCCCATCGCCGGCTTGA
>JBCKNC010000067.1:0-13960 GCA_038902915.1 Polaromonas sp. | reverse complement strand
TGATTACCCATCGTTTTTATTAACAAGAGTGGCATGCCCGTTTTCAGAAGGCGCACAGCCCACGAACCACTCGCACCCAAGGCGCAGCGGGGCCAACGGCACACTCGTACAACGTGGCACAACACTCTGAAAAATCCAGGACGGACAGAAAAATGACTGACAGAAACGAGCCAAAAGGCTTGAAAAAAGGCCTGACGAACTACGGCGACAGCGACTTTTCGCTGTTCCTGCGCAAGGCATTTATCAAAGGTGCAGGCTACACCGACGATGCACTGTCGCGCGATATCGTCGGCATTGTCAATACCGGCAGCGGCTTCAACCCGTGCCACGGCAATGCGCCGCAACTGATCGAAGCGGTCAAGCGCGGCGTGATGCTGGCCGGCGGCATTCCGATCGACTTCCCCACCATTTCGGTCCACGAGAGCTTCGCGTATCCGACCAGCATGTATCTGCGCAACCTGATGTCGATGGATACCGAAGAGATGATCCGCGCGCAGCCGATGGATGCGGTGGTGCTGATCGGCGGTTGCGACAAGACGGTGCCGGCGCAACTGATGGGCGCTATTTCGGCCGGCGTGCCAGCGATTCAGCTGGTGACGGGGTCGATGCTGACCGGCTCCAACCGCGGCGAACGTGTCGGTGCCTGTACCGACTGCCGGCGCTTCTGGGCAAGTTTTCGCGGCGACGAAATTGATGCGCAGGAAATCGCCTCGGTCAACAACCAGCTGGTGGCCAGCGTCGGCACCTGCTCAGTGATGGGAACCGCCAGCACCATGGCCTGCATCGCCGAAGCCTTGGGCATCATGTTGCCGGGTGGCGCATCGCCGCCCGCAGTGACTGCCGACCGCATTCGCATCGCCGAGCGCACCGGCGCGCAGGCGATCGCGATGATCGAACAGGGATTGACGCCGGACAAGATACTGACTGCGAATGCGTTTGAAAACGCGCTGCGCGTGATGCTGGCGATCGGCGGATCGACCAACGCCATCATTCACCTGACTGCGATCGCCGGCCGCATGGGCATTGCAATCGACCTCGGCCAACTGGATGCGATGAGCGAGGAAACGCCGGTGTTGGTGGACCTGAAACCATCCGGCCAGTACTACATGGAAGATTTCCATCGGGCCGGCGGGCTGGTGACTGTGCTGCGCGAACTTCGTCCGTTGCTGCATCTGAACGCCCTGACGGTGACAGGTCGCACTTTGGGCGAGGAGATTGACGCGACCGGCCCAGGCTTTGCGCAGCAGGTGGTGCGTCCATTCGACAACCCGATCTATGGCCGAGGCGGCATTGCGGTACTGCGCGGCAATCTTGCGCCAGGCGGCGCGATCATCAAGCGCTCGGCGGCGTCTGAAAAGTTGATGGAGCATGAGGGGCGAGCGGTCGTGTTTGAAAACATGCAAGACCTGGCGATGCGCATCGACGACGATGCGCTTGATGTCACGGCCGACGACATTCTGGTGCTCAAACAGATCGGTCCGGTCGGCGCGCCCGGCATGCCGGAAGCCGGCTACATCCCGATTCCGAAGAAGCTCGGCCGCATGGGCGTCAAGGACATGGTGCGTATCTCGGACGGCCGCATCAGCGGCACTGCCGGCGGCACCATCGTCGTGCATGTGACGCCGGAGACGGCCAAGGGTGGCCCTTGAGCTGCAACATACCCCTGGCCTGCGCCCCTTTGAGGAAGGCATCGTCCAACGATTCGTTTTTCAGTTTGAAGGGCACGTTCATCAGCGAGCGGTCTTCACGCGCTACCGGGTTGTTGTAGAACGAGGTCGAATCGAGGTAGTCGTACAGAATGGCTGCTTTTTTGCGGTTGTGTGCCTCCATGGCCTTGAGGCCACCGAGCGACTTGACGTGTTTGAACACCAGCCCGGCGATGTACACCGCATAGGTTGGCGGCGTGTTGTACATCGAGTCGTTATCGGCCTGCTGCTTGTAGTCAAACACCGAAGGGGTTTGCGGTATGGCATGGCCAATCAGGTCGTCACGAACGATCACGATAGTCAAACCCGAGGGGCCAATATTTTTTTGCGCGCCAGCGTAAATCAGGCCGTAGCGACTGACATCAACGGGCCGCGACAACAAATTGGAAGACATGTCGGCCACCAGCGGTACTGCGCCGGTGTCGGGTGTCCAGTTGTACTCGACACCACCTATGGTTTCGTTGGAGCAAATATGCACATAGGCCGCGTTGGCATCTAAACGCCAAGTATCAAACTTCGGCACGCTGGTAAAGCCCGTGGCCTCGGCAGTGGCCGCGATGTTGACCTTGCAGAAATTTTTGGCTTCCTTGATGGATTTTTTCATCCACTCGCCGGTGTTGATGAAGTCGGCACCCGCATGGCCGCGCAGCAGATTCATGGGCACGATGGCGTTTTGCCCCAGGCCACCGCCCTGCAAAAACAGCACCTTGTAGTTGGCGGGTATCGCCAGCAGCTCACGCAGGTCAGCCTCGGCCTCGGCGTGGATGGAAATGAATTCCTTGCCGCGATGGCTCATCTCCATCACCGACATGCCGGAGCCCTTCCAGTCCAGCATCTCGGCTGCGGCCTGACGCAGCACAGTTTCAGGAAGGGTGGCCGGGCCGGCGCTGAAGTTCAAAACGCGTGTCATGGAGAAAACTTTCTTGGGAATGTGGGTATTGGGATGGGGTTCAATCCGGCAGCCCGGCTGGGCCACCCGAAGGCACAGCATACAAGAAAGCCAGGCCGCCACCTGCACCTACTCGGTTTCTTGAGCGAGGGTAGTGTGCAAAACCATGCGTATGTTGTTTGATGATGTATGCCATAATATTTATACATCTACTACATACATCGCTGATTAAACCATGAACGCAAACCCCGGTTTAAAACGAACCCAGATTTACCTCCATGCCGCGCAGCAAAACGCCCTGGCGGAAATGGCACGGTCATTGCAAAGCACCAGCAGCGCACTGATTCGGCAGTCCATAGATGCGTTTCTCGAATCGCGCACACCCGCCGGCCAGCGAGATCGCCGTATGCAAACCGCAGGGAAGTGGTCAAAAGATGCCGCCGCGTTTGACCTCGCAGCGCTGCGGCGTGAAGAGCGACAGTTTTGAGTACCACGAACACAAAAGTAGCGCTCGAACCGCTGATTGACACCGACGTATGGATTGATTTTTTGCGCGGCCACGCGCAAGCCATCCGGTTTATCAAAGCGTTACCAGATCGCGTTTTTATCAGCGCCGTCAGCGTGGCAGAACTTCACGTAGGCGTGCGCGAAGTCACAGAGCGGCAGGCGCTTGATGAGCTGCTGTCCACACTCGAAGTGCTCGACCTGAACACCGCCATCGCTACAAAAGGCGGCTTGCTGCGACGCGACTATGGTCGCTCACATGGCGTGGGACTGAACGACGCATTAATAGCCGCCACGGCGCAAGAACATGGCTTGCAGTTGTGTACGCTCAATGTCAAACACTACCCTGCGCTGGGTAAAGAGCAGTTGAAGCGGGCTTATGTAAAAAACGCCTGAATGAATTTGAACCCGCCACAGACAAAAAGTGAGTGCAAATAGAGGTATGATTAATCATCATACTTCTGAGAACTCAACATGAGCAGTGTAAAAGTGGCCATCACCCTAAACAGCGACACACTCACCCAAGTGGACAGCCTTGTTTCAGCCAGCGTTTTCCCCAGCCGCAGCCGTGCCATTCAAGTGGCCGTAGCCGAGAAGCTGGCGCGGATGCAGCGTAGCCGCCTGGCATTGGAGTGTGCCAAGCTCGACCCTGATTTTGAGATGGCGCTGGCCGAAGACGGCATGGCCACAGAGCTGCAAGCATGGCCCGAATACTGAGGGGAGAAATTCGCTGGGCAGACCTGAACCCAGTGCGCGGCCACGAGCAGGCTGGCCTGCGGCCCGTGTTGATTCTGAGCCACGACGTGTTCAACGAACGATCTGGCACCGTTATAGCCGTCGCCCTCACCAGCCAAGCCCAACGCGCCGGCTTCCCGCTGACTTATGAGCTGCAGTCTTCAAAACTTGTAAAGCGCTCGTGGGTCAAGATCAGCCAGATACGAACGCTTTCGGTTGAACGCATAAGCGCAAGGCTAGGGTACGCAACGCCTGAAGACATGGCGCAGATTGTTGAGGGATTGAATGAGATTATTGGGGGCTGATAATTTAATTCAGAGGCTGGAATTAACGTACCCTTGACCTGTTGAATGGGAACGACAACGCGTGATTCAGAAGCAAGATGAAAATAACGAAAACTACGTGCCCAATCGCGAATAATCGCCTTGTCGGAACGCCAATCGGAGAAAGAGAACAGGGGTATGACACTGACAAAACCAAGCCTGCATCAAACCCAGCGAAAGCCCGCCACACGCCTGCAAAGGCGTCAATAAAGGTAAGTGGCTTCGACATTACGTTGTTCTTTCTCTACTCTATTTTTTGATTGTGCGGTGTTTAGGGAAAATGCGCCAGGCACAAACACCGAGGTTTTACAGAAAGCGCCCAGGGTGTTGAATTTGCGCCACACTTCACACGATTGACCGTCAAGTAACTTAGGGCTGACAGTCGGACGACTGCTTGGCGCTACCGGGTTGCGGCTTTGACGCACCGGAGATGGATTCCGGGTCAAGCCCGGAATGACATATAAAAAAACGGCCTAAATCAGGCAGCAACGCCATCCTTAACCGTATCGGCCATATCCGTATAGTCCTTCACCTTGTCGAAGTTCAGGTACTGGTACACCGTGTCGCTGGATGCCATCAGCACGCCCATGTCCGTCATGTATTCGGCCTTGGTCGGGATGCGGCCTAGCTTGGAGCAGATGGCGGCAAGTTCGGCTGAACCTAGGTACACGTTGGCGTTTTTGCCCAGGCGGTTCGGGAAGTTTCGCGTGGAGGTTGAAAACACGGTTGCGCCTTCTTTCACCTGGGCCTGGTTGCCCATGCAGAGGCTGCAGCCTGGCATTTCCATGCGCGCACCGGCAGAGCCTAAAACGCCGTAGTGACCTTCTTCGGTCAGTTGCTTGGCATCCATCTTGGTCGGCGGTGCCATCCAAAGTTTGACCGGAATGTCGCGCTTGCCTTCGAGCAGCTTGGATGCTGCGCGGAAGTGGCCGATATTGGTCATGCAGCTGCCGATAAAAACTTCATCAATCTTGCTGCCTGCCACATCGCTCAGTGTTTTCACGTCGTCCGGGTCGTTCGGGCAGGCAACAATCGGCTCGTGGATGTCGGCCAGGTCGATCTCGATCACGGCGGCGTATTCGGCATCAGCATCGCCCTTCAGTAATTGCGGGTCGGCCAGCCAGTTTTGCATCGCGGCGATGCGGCGCTTGATGGTGCGCACGTCTGAGTAACCGGTCGCAATCATCCACTTGAGCATCGTGATGTTGCTGTTGATGTACTCGATGATGGGCTCTTTGTTGAGGTGTACGGTGCAGCCACCAGCCGAGCGCTCGGCTGATGCATCGCTGAGTTCAAAGGCTTGCTCGACTTTCAAATCAGGCAGACCTTGGATCTCCAGAATCCGACCCGAGAAAATATTGATCTTGCCCTGCTTGGCCACCGTCAGCAGGCCGGCCTTGATGGCGTACAAGGGAATAGCATTGACTAGGTCACGCAGCGTGACGCCGGGCTGTAGAGAGCCCTTGAAGCGCACCAGAACGGACTCAGGCATGTCGAGCGGCATCACGCCCGTGGCGGCAGCGAATGCGACCAGGCCAGAACCTGCCGGGAAGCTGATGCCGATGGGGAAGCGCGTATGGCTGTCGGCGCCAGTGCCAACGGTGCCGGGCAGCAACATGCGATTCAGCCAGCTGTGGATGATGCCGTCACCGGGGTGCAGTGGAATGCCGCCGCGCGTGCTTATAAAGTCTGGCAACTCGTGGTGCATCTTCACGTCCACCAGCTTGGGGTATGCCACTGTGTGGCAGAACGATTGCATAACGAGGTCAGCGCTAAAACCGAGGCAAGCCAGGTCTTTCAGCTCGTCGCGCGTCATCGGGCCGGTGGTGTCTTGCGAACCGACCGAGGTCATTTTTGGTTCGCAATACGTGCCGGGGCGAACGCCCTGCTGCTCGCCATTAACCACGGGCAAACCGACTGCGCGGCCGATCATTTTTTGCGCCAGCGTGAAGCCACGGCCGTTGTCGGCAGGGTTTTGTGACAAACGGAATTGCGTGGAAACCGGCAAGCCCAGCGCCAAGCGTGCCTTGGCTGTGAGGCCGCGACCAACAATGAGTGGAATGCGTCCACCAGCGCGCACTTCATCAAACAGCACATCGCTTTTGAGCTTGAACTCGGCAATGACTTTGCCATCTTTCAGTGCCTTGCCGTCATAGGGACGCAACTCGATCACGTCGCCCATGGCCATCTGGCTCACGTCGAGTTCAATCGGCAGTGCACCTGAGTCTTCCATGGTGTTGTAGAAAATCGGGGCGATTTTTGAGCCCAGACAAACACCGCCGAAGCGCTTGTTCGGCACGAATGGAATGTCTTGCCCGGTGAACCACAGCACCGAATTGGTGGCCGACTTGCGTGATGAACCGGTGCCCACCACGTCGCCAACATAAGCCACGAGGTTGCCCTTGGCTTTGAGTTCTTCGATGAACTTGACCGGGCCACGCTTGCCGTCTTCTTCTGGCGTGATGCCGGGGCGGGTATTTTTGTGCATGGCGATGGCGTGCAGCGGAATGTCAGGGCGGCTCCAGGCGTCGGGCGCTGGGGACAAGTCGTCGGTATTGATCTCGCCGGCAACCTTGAAGACCGTCAGCTTGATGGATTCAGGCACTTCAGGGCGGCTGGTAAACCACTCGGCATCGGCCCAGCTTTGCAACACGGCCTTGGCGTATGGGTTGCCCTTGATGGCTTTTTCTTGTACATCATGGAACTGGTCAAACATCAGCAGCGTGTTTTTCAGGCCGCTGGCAGCTTGGCATGCGACGCTGTCCTCAGCGTCGTCGAGTAATTCGATCATCGGGCTGATGTTGAAGCCACCCAGCATGGTGCTAAGGAGTTGCGTGGCTTTTTCGCGCGAGATCAGCGCGCATTTTTCGGTGCCGTGCGCCACGGCTGCCAGGTAGCTGGCCTTGACCTTGGCCGCGTCATCCACACCGGCCGGCACGCGATGCGTGATGAGGTTCAGCAAAAAAGTTTCTTCGCCTTTGGGCGGGTTTTTCAGCAGCTCGATGACTTCGCCGGTCTGCTTGGCAGACAGGGGCAGCGGCGGGATGCCAATGACCGAACGCTCGGCGACATGGTTGCGGTAGGCTTGTATGAACTCGGGGATCATGGTTTTCTTCTCCCGTATTCAAAAATCGGCAAGGTCAAAGGTTCAGGTCGCAAGGCGCGCTTATTCGGCCTTGGCTTCTGCCGCGGCGCCAGTTGCCGCCGGCAGGGCCGGCTGAGCAGAACTCGTGCCAGCCAGGGCAGTCGTCAGATTCGCGGTTGCGGGCAGCGCTTCCAGAATGCTCACCGGGGGGTTCTTTTTCATCTCATCGGCAAAGGTCACCTGGACCGGACTCATGCATTCGTCAGCAAGTCGCGTGCCGAGTTTCTGGTTCATCAGCATGGATTTGTTACCGAGCTGCAGCCACACAGCGCCAAATTTTTGGTCTTCAAGGCGGATGGCACCGGTGGTGGTTGGCACCGGGAACATGCGGTATTTGAAGGACTTGCCCTGAATGTCGAAGTAGCCCGGCAATTTTTTGTCGGCATCAACCGTCACAAACGCGCCCAGCTCGCAGGGAATGCGGCCAACATGCACGCGCTCGGCAATGGCCAATGCGGCCTCGGCGGCTTCGATGCCTGCGGCAACGTTTTGGGCTGCGGACTTCAGCTCTGTACGGCTGGCGATGGGCGAGACTTTCAGGTTATTTTTGGGCGCTGCTGGTTTGCTGGCTGCTGGCGTGGCCGCATTCCGAGTGGTGGTTTGCGCCGCTACAGAAGTAGTCGCCATGGCCAATGCGGCGGCTACCAAAATAGCGGCACCGATGAAAGCGATGGTTTTGTCAGAATATGTTGTCATGTAACTCGCTTAAAAAATACGCTTGCACCTCAGTCGGCAGCACGCGGCCGGTCTGGTGGGCACGCTCGAGCACCTGCCAGAAATAGCGGTAGCTGGCGCGGTCGTGCAATTGGCCTTCAAAACTGATGGGGGCCCAGTCGGCACGAGCGGCAGAAGCTATTATTTTTGTAGCATTTCCGATCTCGTCTTCGCTGGGCGCAAAAGCCTCCAGGATGGGGCGGATCTGGCTCGGGTGGATGCTCCACATCCGGGTGTAACCAAAGTCGCGGGCGGCTTTTTGGGCGGCCGCCTGCATCGCTGCAGTGTCACTAAATTCGGTGACGACACAGTGCGAGGGGACTTTGCCGTACGCATGGCAGGCTGAGGCGATCTCGAGCTTGGCGCGCACCACCAGCGGATGCGTGAACTGTCCCTGGCTGCTCATGCCGCCTGCGGGTATGGCACCGCCGTGGCTGGAGACAAAGTCCATCAACCCAAAACTGATGGACTGCACGCGCGGATGCGCCGCAATCTCAAACACATTGCGCACAGCCAGCGATGACTCGACCAGCACATGCAGCGGCAGATTGCCTGCGGAAGCGGCGATCAAAGCCTTTTCGGCCTTGATGACATCAGCGACTCCCTCAACCTTGGGCACCATGATGTGGCACAGATGGCGCGCGAGCTTGCCGGCAATCAGCGCCATGTCGGCTTCAAAAGCCGGATGGTCAACCGGATGAACGCGTACCGCAACCCTGGCTTTGTCGCTGGCCAGCGCCGCCAGTGCGACGACCATCGCAGCATGATCCGCCTCGCCGCCAACGGGCGCGCCGTCTTCGCAGTCCAGCGTCACGTCAAAAACGCAGGCACCAAACTCTTCAATCATCTCGGCCTGCAATTGCAGGCTTTTGCGCATCCGCACTTCGACACCGCTGTAGTGGTCGCAGACTGGAAGCAAAACGCCGCCAGCCTGAGAGCCCAGCAGAACGTCGCGTGGATGGGGAATAGCCCCCACGCTTGTCGCTGCGCGTACTGCGCTGCCCCCCGAGGGGGCTGTGCTTGCTTGGGGCGGCCCGGCGCGGTTGCCTGTTGCCCCCACGCTCGCCACTTCGTGTGCTTCGCTGCCCCCCGAGGGGGCTGTGCTTGCTTGGGGCGGCCCGGCGCGGCGCACGTTTTCCATTTAATTACAGCAAATGAGCAACACCGGCTTGCTCGCCCTGCAACTCTTCAAGGGTCTTATTGATGCGCTCCTGGCTGAACGCGTCAATTTCCAGGCCCTCGACCAGTTTGTATTCGCCGCCTTCGCAGGTCACGGGAAAGCCAAACATCGTGTCTTTCGGAATGCCGTACTGGCCATCCGACGGAATGCCCATGGTGACCCATTTGCCGTTGCTGCCCAGCGCCCAGTCGCGCATGTGGTCAATCGCTGCGTTAGCTGCCGATGCTGCCGACGACAGGCCGCGTGCCTCGATGATGGCTGCGCCGCGCTTGCCGACGGTCGGCAGGAAGGTGTTGGCGTTCCATTCCTGGTCGTTGATCATTTTCGCGACGCTCTCGCCCTGGATCGTGGCGAAACGGTAGTCGGCGTACATGGTGGGTGAGTGGTTGCCCCAGACGGTGAGTTTTTCAATATCGGCGACCGGCTTGCCGGTCTTGACAGCGATCTGGCTGGCAGCGCGGTTGTGATCCAGGCGCAGCATGGCGGTGAAGTTTTTACGTGGCAAATCAGGGGCGCTCTTCATGGCGATGTAGGCATTGGTGTTAGCCGGGTTGCCAACCACCAGCACCTTGACATTGCGGCTGGCAACGGCGTTGAGGGCTTTGCCTTGACCAATGAAAATTTGCCCATTGATAGATAGCAATTCAGCACGCTCCATGCCTGCTTTGCGAGGCATTGAACCGACCAGCAGGGCGTAGTCGGCATCCTTGAAGGCCGTCATCGGGTCGCCGTGGGCTTGCATGCCGACCAGCAGCGGGAAGGCGCAGTCGTCGAGTTCCATCATCACGCCCTTGAGCGCTTTTTGCGGGCCTTCAACCGGCACTTCAAGGAGTTGCAGTATCACAGGCTGGTCCTTGCCCAGCATTTCGCCGGAGGCAATGCGAAACAGCAGGGCGTAACCGATTTGACCAGCTGCACCGGTAACGGCAACGCGGACGGGTTTTTTGCTCATGAGTGGAACTCCAGGAAGGTTAGAAATGAAGCTCTGGAAAACCCCGACAGTTTACGCTCGAAAACGCATCAGCGTCAACTTGTCTTATATCTTATATAAGATATGATTACCAGCAAACTCCCTTCAACCATGGCTGCCATCCCCACAACTCTGCCCGCACCCCAAGCCGCCCCGCCGGGGGACGCTTTTGCAGGGGCAACGCCAGCTTTCAGCCCGCTGTACCAGCAGATCAAGGGCCTGATACTGCAAAGCCTGCAATCGGGCGAATGGAAACCCGGCGAAACTATTCCCTCAGAGATGGAGCTTGCCGCGCGCTACCGTGCCAGCCAGGGCACGGTGCGCAAAGCCATTGACGAGCTGACGCTGGAGAACCTGGTGGTGCGCCGCCAGGGCAAGGGCACTTTTGTAGCCACACATGCCGAGCAGCAGGTGCAGTTCCGGTTTCTCAAACTGGTACCCGACAGCGGCAGCCCCGGCAGCGAAGGCCCGGCCGAGCGCGAGATTATTGACTGCAAGCGGATTCGTGCCAGCGCAGACATTGCCCGCGCCTTGTCTCTGCGCACGGGTAACGCAGTGCTGCAAGCGCGACGCGTACTCAGCTTTGCAGGCGTGCCCACCATTCTTGAAGATATCTGGCTGCCTGCCGCACCCTTCAAAGGCCTGACGGCCGAGCGCCTGGCCGACCACCACGGGGCCATGTATGCCTTATTTGAAACCGAATTCAATGTACACATGGTCAGGGCTGAAGAGAAAATACGCGCCGAACCGGCCATTAACGGACGTGAGTTGCTATTGAAAGTAGAGCGCGGCACGCCGCTGCTGAGTGTCGAGCGCATCGCCTATACCTACCAGGACGTGCCCATGGAACTGCGCCGTGGCTACTACCGCACCGACACGCACCACTATCACAACACCTTGAACTGACAGGAAGCCTAGCAACGCGAGAAGACCCTCTATTCCAACAAAAACTTTCAGCTATGGACCGCGCCAGACTGGAGCCAATGCTGCATTGCAATAGAATTCGCAGATGAGCGGATTTTACTGGTTACAAGCCAGTTACTCAAAAATCAAAGAAGGCCAAGTATGTTCGAATCAGCGACAACCATAGCGAAAAAGCGGCCGGAGTTCCGCAACATTCACGCCTTTACGGACCTTCCCACCTACCGCTTGCCAGTCGCCGGCATCGTTTCCATCCTGCATCGCATCAGCGGGGCCATCATGTTTGTATTGATGCCCTTCATTATCTGGATGTTTGACACCTCGATTTCCTCGGAAATCTCGTTTACCAGATTCACCGCAACCTTCAATTCCGGAATACTCGGTTTGCCTGGCTTCATCTGGAAGCTGGTTGCGCTTGCACTGATTTGGGCTTATTTGCACCATTTCATTGCAGGCCTGCGCCATCTCTGGATGGACACCAGCCACGCAGCAGTCAGCAAGGAATTCGGCAAGTCTTCGGCCATCTTCACGCTCACCGTGAGCGTAGGCCTGACAGTTGTGCTCGGTGCCAAGCTGTTGGGCCTTTATTGATTTTTGCGGCGCACGTCCCCCGCCCTGCCCCACCTGATTAGGCAACACACATGTCAGTAAATTACGGATCCAAACGCATCGTTGTAGGCGCACATTACGGCTTGCGTGACTGGCTGGCCCAGCGCGTAACGGCGGCGCTGATGGCGCTTTTTACCTTGGTGGTGTTGGCGCAAGTCATCTTCACCAAAGGCCCTGTCGGGTACGACCGTTGGGCGGGCATTTTTTCATCTCAGTGGATGAAAGTTTTAACCTTTGTCATCATCATCGCCATGCTGTATCACGTCTGGGTGGGTATGCGCGACATCTGGATGGACTACATCAAGCCCGTGGGTGTGCGGCTAGGCTTGCAGGTCTTCACGCTGGTGTGGCTGGTTGGCTGCGCTGGTTGGGCGATTCAGGTCTTGTGGCGGCTTTGATAAGTCGCCGTTTCACTTCAGCTATTTTACTGCGACTGACTTTCAAAAATTTCAACAATGAGCGTAACTTCCAAACTTCCCAAGCGTAAATTTGACGTGGTCATCGTCGGTGCCGGTGGCTCCGGTATGCGTGCTTCGCTGCAACTGGCGCGCGCCGGCCTGAATGTCGCGGTGTTGTCCAAAGTGTTCCCCACACGCTCGCACACGGTTGCGGCGCAAGGCGGCATTGGCGCATCACTCGGCAACATGAGCGAAGACAACTGGCACTACCATTTCTACGACACCGTCAAGGGCTCTGACTGGCTGGGCGACCAGGACGCGATTGAATACATGTGCCGCGAAGCACCCAAGGCAGTTTATGACCTGGAGCACATGGGCATGCCGTTTGACCGCAACCCCGACGGCACGATTTACCAGCGCCCATTTGGTGGCCACACCGCCAACTATGGTGAAAAGTCAGTCCAACGCGCCTGCGCCGCCGCTGACCGTACCGGCCACGCCATGCTGCATACGCTGTACCAACAAAACGTAAAAGAAAAAACCAGCTTCTTCGTCGAGTGGCTGGCGATGGACTTGATTCGTGATGCCGTTGGCGACGTGGTCGGCGTGACCGCGATTGAAATGGAAACCGGCGACGTGCATATTTTTGAAGCCAAAACCACGCTGCTGGCCACCGGCGGTGCAGGCCGTATTTTTGCCGCATCGACCAACGCCTTTATCAACACCGGTGACGGCTTAGGCATGGCGGCACGCGCCGGCATTCCGCTTGAAGACATGGAGTTCTGGCAGTTCCACCCGACTGGCGTGGCCGGTGCGGGCGTGTTGCTGACCGAGGGCTGCCGGGGCGAAGGTGCGATTTTGCGCAACGGCAATGGCGAGCGCTTCATGGAGCGCTATGCACCGGCCTACAAAGATCTGGCTCCGCGTGACTACGTGTCGCGCTGCATGGACCAGGAGATCAAGGAAGGCCGTGGCTGCGGCCCGAACAAGGACTACATCAACCTCGACATGACACACCTGGGGGCGGAAACCATCATGAAGCGCCTGCCTTCGGTGTTCGAGATTGCTCATAACTTTGCCAACGTTGACATCACCAAAGAGCCCATCCCCGTGGTGCCCACCATCCACTACCAGATGGGCGGCATCCCGACCAACATCTGCGGCCAGGTCGTCACGCAAAACGCTGACAACAAGAGCGAAGTCGTGAACGGCCTGTACGCGGTGGGCGAATGCGCCTGCGTCAGCGTACACGGTGCGAATCGCCTGGGCACTAATTCATTGCTCGACCTGCTGGTGTTTGGCCGTGCGGCGGGCAACCACATTGTCGAGTTCAACAAACCCACGACGCACAAGGCATTGCCTGCGGACGCAGCCGACGCAACGCTGGCCCGCATCGCGCGCCTGGACAACGCTACCGATGGCGAATACGCGCAAGACGTGGCCAACGACATCCGCACGGCCATGCAGCAGCATGCGGGCGTGTTCCGCACCCAGGCCATCATGGACGAAGGCATGGGCAAGATCGCGGCTTTGCGCGAGCGTGTCAAGGCCATCGGCCTGAAAGACAAATCAAAGATTTTCAACACCGCGCGCATCGAGGCACTGGAGGTGGAGAACCTGATTGAAGCCGCCGAGGCCACCATCGTGTCGGCTGCCGCCCGGCACGAAAGCCGTGGCGCACATTCGGTCGATGACTACGGCGACACGCCAGCGCACCCGAATGGCCGCAATGACACCGACTGGCACAAACACACACTGTGGCACAGCGAAGGCAACAAGCTAACCTACAAGCCAGTGCAAATGAAACCACTGACGGCCGAGTCCATCCCCCTGACTGTGCGCAGCTTCTAACCGACGAAAAACATC
>JBCKNC010000066.1:0-14102 GCA_038902915.1 Polaromonas sp. | reverse complement strand
TACCGTGCGGGCCAACGATCAGGGTGGCAAACGCACAGAAAGGCTCCAAGGCGAGGAGTTCGTGCGGCGCTACTTGGCTAGCACATCCTGCCCAGCGGCATCAAACGAATCCGGCATTACGGCGTATTGGCCAGTGCGTGCAAGACTGACAAACTTGCGCAGGCAAGGCTGGCACTGGAAATGCCAGCACCAAACCTCAAGGCCACAGAGTCGGCGCAGGCGTTCATGGCGCGCGTGGCCAAATCGCCGTCATGCAGTGCCCGTGCTGCAAGGCCGGCATGCTCAAGGTGGTGGCGACGCTGGCAGGGTGCAGGCAGTTACCGGCACCGGGAACCATCTTGGCGGGACAACCCAGGGGGCCGCCATGAATGACGCGGGCAATCGCAAGCCGATCAAGGGGTTCGCACCGTGCCGCGTGTTTGGGGCAGTGCTGCGCCTCGCACTGGCTGGCAACAATTCGCCGCACGGTGCCAGTCCGGTCGCGGGCAAAACCAACAGCCAACACCGCGATTGGCGCAATTGACACACGTCGCAAAGGCACTGGGCTGGGTCATAATCGACCGCAAGAAACGGGGATCGATTCAAATCCCCTTATGACCGAAACACCACACACCACCGCATCAGGGGCGGTTCAGTCCAACATGGTTTATCCGCCGCGATTTACGTCTTCGCTTTGTGCTGGCTTTGTGGCGCGGCGGATAAACGCTGATTGTTAGACCTGCTCGAACATGTAGGAGGATTTATGCAATCAAAGGATCACTGGGAACATATTTACTCGACGAAACCTACCGACGGTGTCAGTTGGTTTCAGGAGCACGCCGCGCAGTCACTACGCCTTATTCGCGGAACCGGCGTACCATTCACAGCTTCGATCATTGACGTTGGGGGCGGTGCCTCTACGCTTGCCGAAGACCTCCTATTGAATGGCTATACATCCCTCACTGTGCTTGATCTTTCGGCCACAGCTCTCGCCTCCGCTCAGAAACGCATCGGCTCACGTTCAAGTGAAGTGCATTGGATAGAGGGAGACATTCTTCAAGTCCCATTGCCTATCCACGGCTACGATGTCTGGCACGACAGAGCGGTTTTTCACTTCCTCACATCTCCTCAAGACCGTCATGCTTACGTTGAGGCAGTCCTTCGGACTGTCAAGCCGGGCGGTCATGTCATCGTCGCCACATTCGCGAAAGACGGCCCAAATCAATGCAGCGGTTTACCTGTTATGCGTTACAGCGCAAGCGAACTGCACGCGGAGTTTGGTGCGCCGTTCACGTTACTTCAGCACAAGAAAGAAGAACACCATACTCCCTTTGGCACAGTCCAGCAGTTCGTTTATTGCTACTGCCGCACCGTGCCATCATGAAGGCAGGTCTAACGATCAAGGTTAGATCGTGCGAAGCCACGATCTGAACCGGTTGTTGGACGAGCCCGGTCCGTAGCGCGGGACTTCTACTGCAAATATCTTTTGGGGGTTGCCGCACAAACGGCGCACTGGTGGCGTTTGTGCCGCTTTATCCGATGCGCTTGCGCGTCATTGCAACGCGGGCGTGGTCAGCGAATGGTTTTCTAGGTCGGCGAAGACCTGGTTTTTCTGCTCTGCGACTGGTTTTTGAGCGAGCACATCCTGCAAGCCAAAGGCGGCCTGTTTCGGTTTGGCAATTTGCGCACCAGTTACAGCATCGCAACCCCAAGCAAGGTCTCGTCGGGCGCTCGCCCAGGCGCCAGTGGGCACATGCGCCTGCGCACAATCTGCATTGCCTCGCCGCAGCACGGGCAGCGCAGAGTCGGTCGCGGCTTGACCAAAACCTGCAGCGGGCGCGGCGCCACCTTCAGCACCAGTTGCAGCAGCGCAATCAGGCGTTTGCTGTTGGGGTGCAAGAAACCAAAGTTGCGGGCCCGCCTGAAACCCTTGGGCAGAACATGCTGCAGCAGCAGCCACAAAAACGCCGCACCGCTGAGCGTGCGCACTTCGATCTTGCTGGTCTTGGCGTGGCGGTACCTAAAACTCACTCGTCCGTCTGCGCAGCTCAGAATATCTTTCTCCTGAATCACCCCCCGGTACAGATAGCGACCCAGATAGACCAGGGCTGGACGACCAGAGCCCACGCACTTGCAATCGACCACCCACTTCTCGGGCAGGCGGGCTGGCAGCGCCAAACCCTCCTGGCTGATGGCCACCAACAACTTGGCACGAAACACCTTGGCCAGCGCCTTGTGGTTGAACAAGTAAGGCTTGTCTTGCCTCAAGCCATTGCTGGCTTTGGCGCACTTGGGTAACGCCACAAGTTGTTCTGGGCATCCAGCGCCGCAGCAGGCATCACCAGATGCACATGCGGGTGGTAGTCCAGGCGGCGCGAATGGGTGTGCAGCACCGCCACTACGCCCGGCTTGCCTTGCAACTTCTTGTCGTTGTGGCTGAAGTCGTTGACGGTGTCCCAGGCGCATTCGAACAACTTGGCGTAAAACCAGCTCTGGTTGCGCCAGGCCAGCTCTCGGAGCTCGGCGGGGACGGTGAAGGTGAGCATGAAGTAGCTAGCGGGCACTTGTCGGCGAAGCTGGCTTTCAATCCACGCTTGGCTCTCATGGTGCTGGCAGTGCGGGCAGTTGCGGTGACCACAGGAATGGGGCACCACACGCTGCTCGCCACACGCGCCGCAGTGCGCCAACATGCGCGGCGCCAAGTGGGTGCGGCAGCGCTTCATGGCACCCAGCGCGTGGCGGTGGCTGGGCAGACTGGAGGCACCGTATTGGCGCAAGTAGTCCGACTCAAAGCGCTCGATGATTGGCAAGCCATGGTGATCATTTGACCGCTCCCCAGTGCAGCGAGAAGCTGCTCATCAGGGCGTTGATGCGAACGCTGGCAGAACAGTTGGTGTGGCTGGTGAGATGGGTGTAGCGGGCGGTGGTGAGAATGGAGTGGTGGCCCAGTATCTTTTGCACCTCCAGCAAATCGACACCGGCCTCGATCAGGTGGGTTGCATAGCTGTGGCGCAGGCTGTGCGGGGTGATCTTTTTTTTAGCCCACACGCCAGTGCCACTTTGTGCATGGCTTTTTTGCACACCGCCCCGGTCCAGGGGACTGGGGGCACGGTGTGCCGCAGCCAAGCCGCCAGCCCGGTTGGGAAACAGCAGCTCGGGGTGACGGTGTACGAGCCAGAACTTGCGCAAGACGTCCAGCGTCGCATCGGGCAAGGGCACCAAGCGGTCCCGGTTGCCTTTGGAATCGCGGATATGCACACGGCCCCGCTCGCTATCGATATCGCCGACCTTCAAGGCCAAGCCCTCGCTCAAGCGCAGGCCCAGGCTGTACAGCGTGAAGAAGAACACCCGGTAGCTCAGAGTGCGGGTGGTGGCAAACAGTCTTGGCGCCTCCTCGACGGTGACGATGTCAGGCAAGCGCTGTGCCTTGGGCGGCTTGATAAGATGGGGCATGACCCACGGTTTGCGCAGCACATGGATGGTGTAGAACTTCAGCCCGTACAGATCGAGTTTGACGGCGCTCCAGGAGTGCGACGTAATCAGGTCGCTGAAGTAGTCGGTGAGTTGGGATTCGCTCAGAGCATCAATGTCATGGGAAAAATAGTCACCGATGCGCCGAATGGCGCGGGCGTAGGCGTCAATGGTTTTGGGTTGCAGGCCTTTGAGTTTGAGGTGTTTGAGATGCGTTTGGTATTGCCGATTGAAGTGCGCGTTGGCACCGACTGGGGTGGTGATGTCCATGCTGGAAGTTCCTCACGATGGGTTGCAAAGGCACGCCTCGGAATTGAGGGCGAGCGAGTGCAGAATAGTTCGTGGGGAGGCTGCTGGGGGTTACTCCGCGTAGCGGCTTCGTCCAACCCTGTATTCGAGAGGGACAGCCCAGAAGCGGGCGGCCCCTCAATTTGAACGTTATACAATTGAGCACATACGGCACACGGCGGTATAATGCTGCCTAGATGCAAAAAAAGCCGATCCGCTGGAACCCTGAGAAGAATATCGAACTCATGCAAGAGCGAGGCGTTTCGTTTGAGGAGATCCTCTCCAGCATTGAGCAGGGCGGTCTACTGACTGTTTTAGACCATCCCAATCAGCGAAAGTATCCGAACCAGAGAATTTGGGTGGTGAAGATCCGAGCCTACGCCCACCTGGTCCCGTTGGTCGAGTCAGACGATGCAATATTCCTGAAGACAATCATGCCTAGTCGCAAAGCGACGAAGCGATTTCTAAGCGAGGTTAGCGATGAAGAGTGATAAAGAGTACGAAGCGGAAGTCCTGCGCTCGTTTGAAAAAGGCGAATGGGAACCTATAAAGAATCTGAAAAAAGAAATGGATCGCTATCGCGAAGCGGCGGCCGAAACATTGCTTAAGAATAGGCGTGTGAACATCCGCATTTCGGCAATTGATCTTGAGGGGCTGCAGGCCAAAGCGGCAGCAGAGGGGCTGCCATACCAAACATTGATGGCCAGTGTGCTTCACAAATATGTTTCGGGTCGCCTTGTGGACGGGCCGGCACGTATAACAGCGCGCTCAAGCCGAACACCGCGCAAGCGCGTCGCCGCGTAGCTCCAACGCTGATAATTTCACAAGCAAATTTTTATTCAGATTTTCAAATATCAACAGAGCGACTATGCAGCAGCCGACTGCAATCAACCCCACACCACAGACCGCATCCGTTCGCCGCTATCAACCGCAGCGGCGGTGTACAGCAGCGGCAGGTAGTGCTCGTGCGTGGGTTGGGGACTACTTCAAAAGTGCCGGAAATTGGCTGTGTAGGAATTTTTGGGTGTGGGCCAACAAGGCCTCGGCCTGGGTGATGCATTCACGTACGGCCGCGTTGCTGACCGGGTCGCCTTCATAGTCATTGAGG
Organism: Polaromonas sp.; assembly: GCA_038902915.1. GTDB lineage: Bacteria > Pseudomonadota > Gammaproteobacteria > Burkholderiales > Burkholderiaceae_C > Polaromonas. The sequence goes on along the minus strand of JBCKNC010000066.1, from coordinate 9,256 downwards.
TTGCGCTGTTTGCGCAGGGCATCCAGAACAATCACGATGTCGTTGGGCAAACCCATGCTGAGCGGCAGGGCCTGCAGCGCAGTTTGGTGATGTCCCGGCTGGCTGGTAGATGTGCGGTAGCCCTGGGCCCATAAACCCAGCATGGCGCATTGAAGGATGCATTTGTAGGCGACGTCAAAGCGGGTTTCAGCACTGAGCTGCGCAACCTTGGCATCGGCCAGGTTGCGTGTGGCTGATGCCAGCAGTTGCTGTACGCCCCGCGGTGTGGCGTTAAACGCCAGCAGCCGTTGAATAGCCAGTAAGTTGGCCAAGGTCATGTTCATTTCCCATCAAAAAAATCTTGGGTTTACCGAGCAGATCCAGCACAAAAGAGTCTTGCTTTTGCACACGCCGTTTGAGTTCTTTGGCGCTATAGACAACCGGGTTAATTTCGCGGCCAAGCCTGGCTTGTGCAGGATAAATTGCACGCACTACATCGGCAAAGCTTGAGTCTGTAATCACCAGCAGGTCGACATCGCTGGCTGAAGTCTCGGTGCCGCTGGCAACCGAGCCAAAAATCAGTGCGAGCGGTGGCTTGAGCAGGGTGAGTGCCTCGGTGATGGTTTCGGCCGCACCCGTGATTTTGCGCAGCAAGCCCGCCAGTTCGGAGAACACCGGTGATTGCCGGTTGGCCTGATAGCGAACCTGGTTACCCTGCTGCTTTCGCACCAGTAGACCGGCAGAGGCGAGCCTTGCCAGCTCTTTGTGCAAAGTGCCGGGAGCCGTTTGAGTTTGCCGGGCAAGCTCACGGACGTGATAGTCCTCATCGGGGTGCAGAAGTAGCAGCCCAAGGACTTTTTTACGGTAGCTTCCAAAGAGAACGTCTGCGAGCATATGTAGCTTTATTTGCTTCGATTGTAGCATTAAAAGCTACGAAATCAGTAGCATTTCATTTTCTACCTTGGCTTATCCCCACACCACAGACCGCATCGAAATCGACCCCATCTGAAAGCTGGTGTTGAAAAACCGCATAGGTTCGCCGCTATCAACCGCAGCGGCGGTGTACAGCAGCGGCAGGTAGTGCTCGTGCGTGGGGTGCGCCATTTGCGCCAGTGAGCCGAGCTTCAGGAAGTTCTGCAAGGCATCAAGGTTGCCTTGCTGGATGTAGCCGCCAATCGTCTGGTCAAACTCCAGCGCCCAGTCAAAGGCCTGGTTGCCGGTAGCGCCGCGCTGCATCTGGCGCAGGTTGTGGACGATGTTGCCGCTGCCCACAATCAGCACGCCGCGATCGCGCAGTTTTTTAAGTTGTTTTGCCAGTGCGTAGTGGTCTTCAGGCGGGCGACTGTAGTCCATGCTGAGTTGCATGACCGGGATGTCCGCTTTGGGGAACATGGGCTTGAGCACCGACCATGCGCCGTGGTCCAGGCCCCATTCAGTCATGTCCAGACCAAGGGGCTGTGAGCCGCGCTGCTTGACTATCTGGCTGATAACCTGCGCCGCTGCCGCATCGCCGGGTGCCGGGTATTGCTCATCAAACAGCTCCTGCGGGAAGTCGCCAAAGTCGTGGATGGTTTTGGGCTTGTCCATGCCCGTGAGCCACCAGCCTTCGGTCAGCCAGTGCGCCGAGATGCACAGTATCAGTTGCGGCATCGGCATTTTGGAGCCAAACTCAGCGCCCAAGGCCTGCCAGCTACGGCGATACTCATTGTCGCCAATTGCATTCATGGGGCTACCATGGCCGAGAAACAACACTGGCAGTCTTTCAGATTTTTTAAGCGCGGCAATGCTCTCGATGGAGCGACAAGCATTGATATCAAGCATGGGCTGATTTTCCTTGGGTTTTCTTCGGGGCTAAGCGGCGGTGTTTGCCGCGCCTGTTATATTGCACTGCACCATTTGATTTTATATTGTCATCGCCAATCGACCACCCAAAGGTTTTTACCCATGCTTTATCAATTCTATGAAACCCAGCGCACGCTGATGGAGCCGTTTGTTGATTTTGCACAGGCGGCTTCAAAAATTTATAGCAACCCACTATCGCCCATGGGCCAAAACCCGTTTGCCCAGCGCATGGCAGCCGCCTACAGCCTGATTTACCGCCTCGGCAAGGATTACGAAAAACCAGCCTTTGACATCCAGACGATTGATGTTGAAGGCACCAGCATCGCCATCCATGAGCGGGTTGAAATCAACAAGCCGTTTTGCGAGCTGCGCCGCTTCAAGCGTTTCTCGGACGATACCAACACCCTGGCCAAGCTCAAGGACCAGCCTGCGGTGCTGATCGTCGCGCCACTCTCGGGCCACTACGCCACACTGCTGCGCGACACCGTTAAAACGATGCTGAAAGACCATAAGGTCTACATCACCGACTGGAAAAACGCACGTACCGTGCCCTTGTCTGATGGCGCGTTTCACCTCGACGACTATGTCAACTATGTGCAGGAGTTCATCCGCCACCTGCAAGCGAAGTACGGCAACTGCCACGTCATCAGCGTATGCCAGCCCACCGTGCCGGTGCTGGCGGCCGTCTCGTTGATGGCCTCGCGCGGCGAGACCACGCCACTGTCCATGGTCATGATGGGTGGCCCGATTGATGCACGCAAGTCGCCCACGGCCGTCAACAACCTGGCCATGAACAAGAGCTACGAGTGGTTTGAAAACAATGTGATCTTCCGCGTACCGAGCAACTTTGCAGGCGCAGGCCGCCGCGTGTACCCCGGCTTTTTGCAGCACACCGGCTTTGTGGCCATGAACCCCCGCACGCATGCCAAGAGCCATTACGATTACTTCAAGGACCTGATCAAGGGTGACGACGCGAGCACCGAAGCGCATCGCAAGTTTTATGACGAGTACAACGCCGTGCTCGACATGGACGCCGACTACTACCTCGACACGATCAAGGTGGTGTTTCAGGAGTTCAGCCTAGTCAATGGCACGTGGGACGTTAAGGGCGTTGACGGCAGAATTGAGCGCGTACGACCCCAGGACATCACCACCACCGCGCTGTTCTCGGTGGAGGGGGAACTCGATGACATCTCCGGCTCCGGTCAGACCGAAGCGGTCCACAGCATCTGTAGCGGCGTGATCTCGTCCGAACAAAAGCACCTGGAAGTCAAGGGTGCGGGCCACTACGGCATCTTCAGCGGCAGGCGCTGGCGCGACATGGTCTACCCGGCAGTCAAGGCCTTTATTCTTGACCACAACAAGGCTGCAGCAAGGCCAGCGACCAGGCGCGCAGCGGCCAAAGCAACGCCCAGCAAATAATGGGCACTTCTATAAATACCCTAATGTGATGTCTGCCTATCCGCTGGCTAGCCGCATACTCGCCGCATTGCCGCAAACGCAATGCACACGTTGCGGCTACCCTGACTGCGCAGCTTATGCAGATGCCATTGCCACAGGCGCAGCCAGTATCAACCAGTGCCCGCCCGGCGGTGCAGAAGGCATTGAGCGCCTGGCAGCCATCACAGGCCTTGCCTTGCCAAGCGCCCTGAACCCGGCCAATGGCACAGAAGGCCCACGCTCGGTCGCCATCATTGACGAGCAATGGTGCATAGGCTGCACGCTGTGCCTCCCGGCCTGCCCGACGGATGCTATTCTGGGCAGCAACAAGATGATGCACACCGTGATTGAGCCCTATTGCACCGGCTGCGAGTTGTGCATTCTGGCTTGCCCGGTGGACTGCATCAGCTTAGAGATCGTCACCGGCGAGCGCACCGGCTGGGCTGCGTGGCCACAATCAGAGGCCGATATGGCTAGAGACCGCTATGAATTTCATAGATTGTCACGCTTGATAACAGGCCCTAGCAGCCCTGCAATACCTTTAAATACGGTCAAAAAAGAAACCACAGCCACAGACAAACGGGCAGTGATTGAAGCCGCACTGGCCCGCGCCAGAGCGACACGTCAAGCACTTATTCCATTTCCAGATCGATAGGAGATTAGGCGCGAAGCCGCAGACAGTGCTGTAGCACGGCAAGGCGAAGCAACAACATATCGTATTGATCTGGAAATGGAATTACGCCATCGCCGAAAAAGCGCTGATGACTTCAGCCGGTGCCTGCACCATCTCAATCAGCACGCCCTCACCGGCAATCGGAAACTCATCATTGGCCTTGGGGTGCAGAAAGCAGATGTCAAAACCCGCTGCTCCCTTGCGAATGCCACCTGGCGCAAAACGCACGCCCTGCGCCGTCAACCATTCCACGGCTTTGGGCAAATCGTCAATCCACAAGCCGACATGATTGAGCGGCGTGGTGTGAACGGCGGGCTTCTTTTCAATGTCCAGCGGCTGCATCAAGTCAACCTCGACTTTGAAGGGCCCACTGCCGATGGCGCAGATGTCTTCATCGACGTTCTCACGTTCGCTGACGAAATTGCCAGTCACTTCAAGGCCCAGCATGTCTACCCACAAGGTGCGCAGACGGTCTTTGCTGATGCCGCCTATGGCGATTTGCTGAATGCCCAACACCTTGAACGGACGACGGATCATGCGAATTCCACAATCGGCTGATCCACGCTAAGTGATTCGCCTTTGTTGGCCAGCACCTTGCCGACGACACCGTCGGCAATAGCGAATAAAACGTTTTCCATCTTCATCGCTTCAATCACCGCCACACGCTCACCAGCCTGTACCTTCTGGCCAGGCTGCACAGCCACTTCCACCAGCAGACCAGGCATGGGCGACAGCACAAAACGGCTCATGTCGGGCGGTGCTTTAAACGGCATCAGCGCGTGCAGCGCGGCGGCGCGCGGCGACAACACCAGCGCATCAAGCCGGGTGCCGTTATGCGCAATGCGGAAAGCCAGCGGATTCTTCATGGAACCATGTCCAACACCGCGCTCGACCTGCGCTGTAAACGGTTTGCCGTTCACTGTGCCGCGTATGCGCGCACCACCCAAGTGCCAGTTGCTACAAATTTCGTAGCTGCTAACGCCCGTATCTATTGCGCTAGAGCCCGTTTTTTCCTCGTAATCACGCACTGTGACAGGATGCCGGGTGTTGTGCCCGCCTGCGCCCAGACCCACCACTACAAACTGCTCACCCACCGTCACCCCATGGCCCGGTAGTTGCCCGCTGATGCCCGCCGCACGGCCCAACTGGCGGCGGTTGACGTAAGCCGCCAACGCCAGCAGAAAGTCCGGGTCATCGTGCGCAACGTTTTCTGCGCGAAAGCACTGGCTATAGTTCTCGGCAATAAAGCCGGTGTTGAAGTCACCTGCCACAAACTTCGGGTGCGCCAGCAGCGCCGACTGGAACGGGATGTTGCTGGAGATGCCGCGAATCACGAAACCATTGAGCGCCTCGCGCATTTTTGCAATCGCGTCCAGCCGGTCCTTGCCATGCACGATGAGCTTGGCAATCATCGAGTCGTAAAACATCGGTATCTCGCCGCCGTCCTGCACGCCGGTATCGACACGCACGCCATAGAGGCGTTCGATGTCAGATGCAAACATCGTCTCCTTTGGCGGCTGAAAGCGCACCAGTCGGCCCGTTGACGGCAGGAAGTTGCGAAACGGATCTTCGGCATTGATGCGGCACTCGATAGCCCAGCCATCGCGCTTGACCTGGCTTTGAGTCAAAGGCAGCTTCTCGCCCGCCGCCACACGAATCATCAGCTCAACCAGGTCCAGCCCGGTGATGCATTCCGTCACCGGGTGCTCGACCTGCAGGCGCGTGTTCATTTCCAGAAAGTAAAAGCTCTGGTCTTTGCCGACCACAAACTCGACCGTGCCGACGCTCTGGTAGTTGACGGCCTTGGCCAGCAGCACCGCCTGCTCGCCCATGGCCTTGCGCGTGGCCTCGCTGATGAAGGGCGACGGCGCTTCTTCAATCACCTTCTGATGCCGACGCTGGATTGAGCACTCGCGCTCGTAGAGATAAATCACATTGCCCTGGCTGTCCCCCATCAGTTGAATCTCGATATGGCGTGGCTCTTGAATAAATTTTTCAATGAAGACGCGGTCATCGCCAAAGCTGCTCTGCGCTTCGTTGCGGCAGGACGTGAAACCTTCAAGCGCCTCTTTGTCATTGAAGGCCACGCGCAAGCCCTTGCCACCACCGCCAGCGCTGGCTTTAATCATCACCGGGTAGCCAATGCCTTTTGCAATTTCAACGGCGCGCTCAGGCGTTTCAATCGCTTCGTTAACGCCGGGAATGCAGTTGACACCGGCAGCACTCGCCAGTTTTTTCGATTCAATCTTGTCGCCCATGGCGGCAATTGAATAATGCTTGGGGCCAATGAAAATAATGCCCTCTTCTTCAACCCGCTTGGCAAAACTCGCGTTCTCGCTGAGGAAACCATAACCTGGATGCACAGCTTCTGCGCCAGTCTGCTTGCACGCTGCAATGATTTTTTCGGCCTGCAAGTAGCTGTCACGGCTAGGCGCTGGGCCGATGTTGACGGCCTCATCGGCCAGCTCGACATGGCGCGCATCCTTGTCGGCATCTGAATAAACCGCCACCGTTTTGATGCCCATCTTGCGGGCCGTTTTAATAACCCGGCAAGCAATCTCACCTCGGTTGGCGATCAATATCTTTTTAAACATAGCACTTCCTTTGTTATCTTGATATCATTGCATCATGCTACACATTCAAACCAACCCACCCAAGCAGGTACTGCTGCGCTTGCCCGACGATGTGGCCGCCAAACTGGCGCGCGCGGTACCTCCAAGGCAGCGTAATCGATACATCGTTGAGCTGTTGGAAAAAACTTTTGCGGCCCAACAGGAGACCGAAAGCCGCATGCTGATCGAAGCGGCAGAGCGTATGAACAAACTTGAAGCCCAGTATCCCGAACTGGCCCGCGAGACCGAAGAATGGGTCAACGCCGAATTGACGGAGTCCGTCGACGTATGGGATCCCGATTTTGACCGCGAAGCTTTTGAGCGCGACTTTGCCGAAGCACAAGCCGCGAAACGTGCGGCAGAAGCTATCAAATGAGCACCCGCGTCGAGCGGGGCGAGGTCTACTGGACGGTATTGGACCCGGTTATCGGTTCGGAACTGGCCAAAACGCGGCCTTGCGTCGTGGTTTCCGCAACCGAAGTGAATACGGTGCGACGCACAGTGGTGATTGTTCCGTTGACTACCACCACGGCCGCACCAAACTGGCCACTGCTGATTGAACTGCCTACCTTCACCGCCAAGAGTCGTGCCCGTATTGAACAGATTCGGGTGATCGACAAAAGCCGACTGCGACAGCGTATCGACACCATGGACGCTGCAGCGATGCAGCAAATTGAGATGGCGCTGAGTCTGGTACTCGGAATCAAGCGGTAGATGGGTCAAAGACTGGCCTTGCTCCAGGGCGTTTTCTGGGACCGCATCAGACTGGGCGTATCTGCCTGCGCTCATGTCCCCCGTCCAAAGGCTCCCGCCTTTGGACTCCTCCTTGACTTCGCTACGACAGACACCCCCAACCTGCTGCTGCGAAGTGCTGACCTTGCGTCTCGCATTGGAATACCAAGTGGCCGGGATCGGGCTGCCTGGGTGTTCTGCGCAGGTAAAGGAGGCGGCCGCAGGCCGGGGGACACGGAGCAGAGCAGCTAGGAGCCTGTCGGACTTTGGGAGCATCGGCTGCAAAAGCGCCGCAGCGGTCGATTTTTCACCGGCTTTTTGGCCCATAGCTGGGCTATGGGCCTGCAAATCCGGCAAAAACTGTCCTCGCTGGGGCTCTTTTTCGCTATCGATGCCCAAAGCCCGACAGGCTCCTAGGCAGCCCGATCCAGCGCGATATAACTTCATATCAAGCCCCAATGGGAGTTACAACGGTATATTCCCGTGCTTTCGCCACGGGTTCTCAAGTTTCTTATCCTTGAGCATCGCCAGCGAACGGCAGATGCGCTTGCGGGTTTCGTGCGGCAGTATCACGTCATCGACATAACCGCGTGCGCTGGCCACGAAAGGATTGGCAAAGCGGGCTTTGTATTCGGCTTCGCGTGCAGCTAACTTCACAGGATCGCCCTTGTCTTCGCGGAAAATAATTTCAACTGCGCCCTTGGCACCCATCACCGCGATCTCGGCAGTGGGCCAGGCAAAGTTGACGTCACCGCGCAAATGTTTGGATGACATCACGTCGTAGGCACCACCATAGGCCTTGCGCGTGATGACGGTAATTTTTGGCACCGTGCATTCGGCATACGCATACAGCAGCTTGGCACCGTGCTTGATGATGCCGCCGTATTCCTGCGCAGTGCCTGGCATGAAACCGGGCACATCGACAAACGTGATGACGGGGATATTGAAGGCATCGCAAAAGCGCACAAAGCGCGCCGCCTTGATGGCACTTTTGATGTCGAGGCAACCGGCCAGCACCAGCGGCTGGTTGGCGACGATGCCCACCGTCTGGCCTTCCATGCGCGCAAAACCGATGATGATGTTCTTCGCGTACTCCGGCTGGATTTCAAAAAAATCACCGTCATCCACCGTCTTGACGATGAGCTCCTTCATGTCGTAGGGCTTGTTCGGGTTCTCTGGTACCAGCGTGTCCAGGCTCAAGTCCATGCGGTTGGCCGGGTCGGCGCTCGGGCGCACCGGGGCTTTTTCGCGATTATTGAGCGGCAGGTAGTTATAAAGACGGCGCAGCATCAAGAGCGCTTCAACATCGTTTTCAAATGCCAAATCTGCCACGCCGCTTTTGGTTGTATGCGTGATGGCACCGCCCAGTTCTTCGGCGCTGACTTCTTCATGCGTCACGGTTTTAACAACTTCAGGGCCGGTCACAAACATATAGCTTGAGTCTTTGACCATGAAGATGAAGTCAGTCATGGCGGGTGAATACACCGCACCACCCGCGCACGGCCCCATGATCATGCTGATCTGCGGAATCACACCGCTGGCCATCACATTGCGCTGGAACACATCGGCATAACCGCCAAGCGAGGCCACACCCTCCTGTATGCGCGCGCCGCCGGAATCGTTCAGGCCAATCACTGGCGCACCGACCTTCATGGCCTGGTCCATCACCTTGCAAATTTTCTCGGCATGGGCTTGACTCAATGCACCGCCGAACACGGTGAAGTCCTGGCTGAAGACAAACACCAGGCGGCCGTTGATCATGCCGTAGCCGGTAACTACGCCGTCGCCGGGGATTTTTTGTGTCTCCATGCCGAAGTCAGTGCAGCGGTGTTCAACGAACATGTCCCACTCTTCAAACGTGCCTTCGTCCAGCAGCACCTCCAGCCGCTCACGCGCGGTGAGCTTGCCCTTGCCGTGCTGCACGTCAATACGTTTTTGCCCACCGCCCAAACGCGCTGCGCTGCGCTTTTTTTCCAAC
>JBCKNC010000065.1:0-14464 GCA_038902915.1 Polaromonas sp. | reverse complement strand
CACCCACATCGCGCCGGAGGCGATGCAGTCGAGCACGAACAGGCCGCCCACCGCATGCACGGCCTCGGCCACGGCCTTCAGGTAGTTGTCGGGCAGGATCATGCCGGCGGCAGTTTCCACGTGCGGGGCAAACACGAGTGCGGGCTTTTCCCTGGTGATGGTGGCCTGCACTTCAGCAATCGGTGCGGGTGCCCAGGGGGCTTGCGCGCCCTTGCTGGTCTGACGTGCCTTGAGCACGGTGGACGAGGCGGGGATGTTACCCATGTCGAAGATCTGCGTCCAGCGGTAGCTGAACCAGCCGTTGCGCAGCACCATCACATGCTTGCCTGCGGCGAACTGGCGGGCGACGGCTTCCATGCCGTAGGTGCCGCTGCCGGGCACCAGCACGGCGGAGTGGGCGTTGTACACCTCCTTCAGGATGCTGGAGATGTCGGTCATCACGCCCTGGAAGTTGCGCGACATGTGGTTCAGCGAGCGGTCGGTGTACACCACCGAGAATTCAAGCAGGCCATCAGGGTCAACGTTGGGCAGCAGTCCGGGCATAGGGTTTTCTCAGGGTAGTTGGAAAAAGGCGACGCTGTAGCTTAGCACGGCACGGCGTTTTGGGGCCTTCGGCCAAGGGCTGACCAGACGCCCGACTCAGTGGCTCGCGAAGCGCTACTGCGGCTCAAGCCCGACTTTCTTGACCAGTGCTGCGTACTTGGCCAGCTCGCTGCGGAAGGCGGCCTGCGCTTGCTCGGTGCTGCTGATGTTGATGGTGTTGCCCTGCTTGGCCATCGTGTCCTTGACGGCCGGGTCGTCGAAAGCGACGACCACGGCGGCGTGCACCTTCCGGACGGCGGCGGGGCTCATGCCCTTGGGGCCGATCACGGCGAACCAGGCCTCGACCGCGAAGTTGCTCAGGCCCTGCTCGGCGAAGGTCGGGACTTCCGGCGCGGCCGGCGTGCGCTGCGCCGCCAGCATGCCGATGGCGCGCAGGGCGCCGCTCTTGATGTGCGCCTGCACGCTGGGCAGGGCCACGGTGCCAAACTCCACCTGGCCGCCGATCAAGTCGGTGACCATCGGGCCCACGCCCTTGTAGGGGATGTGCTTGGCGGTCGCGCCCGCCGCCTCTAGAAACAATTCCGACGCCAGGTGCAAAATGGTGCCGTTGCCGCCGGAGGCGAAGTTCAGCTGACCCGGCTTGCTCTTGAGCAGGGCAATGAATTCCTTCGCGTTGGTCGCCGCCACCTTGGCCGGGTTGACCACCAGCACTATTGGCGTGGTGCCGACCACGGCGATCGGCGTGAAGTCGCCCGGCATGTCGAAGGGCAGCGACTTGAGCACGCTGGGGAAGATCACCACGTTGTTGGAGACCACCGACAGCGTGTTGCCGTCCGGGGCCGAGCGCGCCAGCGCCTGCAGGCCGACGACGCCGCCGGCGCCGGGCTGGTTCTCTACCACGACGGAGGCACCTAGCGCTTTTGACAGCGCAGGCTGCGCTGCGCGGGTGATTGCGTCGACTCCCGAGCCAGTGGCATTGGGCAGAATGAATTTCACCGTGCTGCCTTGGGCGCCGACTGTCAGCGGCCACAGCCCGCCCGCCATCGCTGCCGCCGAAGCGACCATCAACGTGCGGCGCTTCATTGTCGGGGAACGGGTCATCTTTGTCTCCTTGGTTATAAAAATACGAATGACGATTATGCTACCGCATGGGTGGCGCGCAACGACGCGATGTCAGCCGCACTGTAACCCAGGGCGGCCAGCAGTTCAGTCGTGTGCTGCCCCTGCCGCGGCGGCTGCAGGCGCACACCAAGGCGTTGACCATCCATGGTGAACGGGAACAGCGCAGTCTGCACCGTCTGACCGGCGCGCTCGCCATCGGGGAGCGTGATGTCGGCCAGCCCGCCGGTGGCTTTCAGGTGCGCATCGTCAAGAAGCTCTTCGGGCTTGCGGATCGGCGCAAACGGCAGGCCTGCCTTTTCGAACAGCGCGGCGAGCGCGCTGGCATTATGCAAGGTCAGGCGCTCGCGCAACACCGGCAGCAGCGTCGGGCGCAGGCGCACGCGGTCGTTGTTGGTCAGGTACTGCGGATTGGCTTTGAGGTCAGAAAATCCGAGTGCATCGCAAAATGTCAGCCACTGCGCGTCGCTTACCGCCGCCAGAAAAATCTGCTCGCCGTCTTTCACGGTAAAGACGTCGTACACCGCCCACGGCGAAACTCGCTCGGGCATGGGTGCCGCCGCCTTGCCGGTGATGGCGTACTGCAGCATGTGCTGGCCCACCAGAAACACGTTGTTCTCGAACAGCGCGCTTTGCACCTCCTGCCCCTTGCCGGTAATCCCGCGCTGGATCAGCGCGCCCAACGCACCAATCGCGCCGAACATGCCGCCCATGATGTCGTTCACGCTGGAGCCGGCGCGCAACGGGTCGCCGGGGCGGCCGGTCATGTAGGCGAGACCGCCCATCATCTGCACCACCTCGTCCAGCGCCACACGGTGCTCGTAGGGTCCCGGCAGAAAGCCCTTGTGACTCACGTAGATCAGGCGCTCATTGACCTGGGACAACGCGGCGTAGTCCAGTCCGTATTTGCCCATGGTGCCGGGTTTGAAATTCTCCGCCACGACATCGGCGCTGGCGGCCAGTTTGCGCGCCACTTCGGCGCCGACCGGATTGTGCAGATCGATTGCAATGCTTTTCTTGTTGCGGTTGAACATCGGGAAAAAACCCGCGCCCGCGCCCAGCAAATACCTGGTGCGGTCGCCCTCAATCGGCTCGACCTTGATGACCTCGGCCCCCATGTCGGCCAGCACCATGCCGCAGGTCGGGCCCATGACCATGTGGGTGAATTCAACCACCCGCAGGCCGGTTAACGGCAGCGACTTGGCTTGTTCTTGACTCATTGCGGTTTCCCTCAGGGCTCAGGCGGCGGCCATCGACGTCAGAATTTTTGGTAGACCCGCTTGCCAGATCGTGCACGGGTGTGGTGTGTGTCATGGCGTGAGTTTAGATATTCCGGCGTAGTTCAAAATCGTGTAACACTTTTCGTGTGACCATCGATTTAGCCATGGGCAAAGCGTTCAAAAGTCACATTATCAGTGTTACCTAAAAGCGGCGCCTTTTGAGGCAGCTTTTCGGTGCCATACTTGGCCTTATATGGTTGAATTTTCTTCCGTCCATCGCCCGCCTACAAGGAAAATTGATGTTTCGCCAGAAATACCTAGACTACGCCGAGATCACCGCCCAGCTTGCCGAGTGGGCCGCTTTATATCCGGACATCGCCCATGTCAGCTCGCTTGGCAAGAGCGCAGAGGGCCGCGACATTCCCCTGCTCACCATTGGCCACCACCCCGACCAGGCCCGCCCCGCGGTCTGGATCGACGGCAATATGCACGCCTCGGAAGTCTGTGGCTCTAGCGTCGCGCTGGCCATTGCCGAAGACATCCTGGCTCTGCATGGCGGCGCCAGCACGGCGGGCGGCAGCGCTTTTCCCGCCCACATGGCAGAGGCGATCAAGGAGACGTTGTTTTACGTGGTGCCGCGCATATCACCCGATGGCGCCGAGCAAGTCCTCAAGCGCGGGCGTTACGTTCGCTCCAGCCCGGTCAACGACCGCGTCAACAAAGGCCACGCGCACTGGGAGACGGTGGACATCGACGGCGATGGCATGGCCGGCTACATGCGCAAGATGGATCCCGAGGGCGAGCTGGTGGAGTTGCGCGACGACAGCGGCAAGCCCCTGGTGCCGTCGGTGATGGTGGCGCGCATGCCGGAGGACCCAGGCCCCTACTTCAAGCTCTACCCCGAGGGGCGCATTGTCAACTTCGACGGCCGCAACATTCCGGCGCCCTCCTTCCTGGCCGACAACCTGTACGACTTCAACCGCAATTTCCCGTATTCCTGGGCGCCCGAGCCCGAGCAAGTCGGTGCCGGGCACTACCCCGGCAGCGCGCCAGAGACCCGCGCCATCCTCGATTTCGCCACCGCGCACCCCAACATTGTGGTCTGGTTAAACCTGCACACCTTTGGCGGCGTGCTCATCCGGCCGCTAGGCGACAAACCCGACGCCAAGATGGACCAGGGCGATCTGGCGATTTTCGAGCAGGTCGAGGCCTGGATGACAGCGCACACCGGTTACCCCACGGTGAGCGGTTTCCACGAATTTCTGTACAGGCCCGATAAGCCCCTGCACGGCGACCTGACCGATTACGCCTACCACCAGCGCGGCGCCCTGGCCTACGTGGTGGAGTTGTGGGATTTATTCAAGCAACTGGGTATTGAGCGCAAGAAGCCCTTCGTGGACCACTACACCAAGTTTTCGCGCAAGGACACCCGCGCCCTGGCCGAGTTCGACCGCCTGCACAACGCCAGTCGTGTGTTCGGCACTTGGAAGAAGGTCGCCCACCCGCAACTGGGCGAGGTCGAGGTCAACGGCTTCGACCCGCGCGTGGGCATCTGGAACCCACCGTATGAGCGGCTGGCGGACACCTGCAACACGCAAAGCGCCGCCTTTTTGCGCGTGGCGGCACTGGTGCCGCGTGTCAGCATCGCCGTGGTCAAGCAGGAGCGCACGGGCCAGCACACCCGCATTGAGTTTCGCATCGTCAACCATGGTTATTTGGCGACCTATGGGATTCCGTCGGCCAAGACGCTGCCGCACGCCGAGCCGCTGCGCCTGAGCGTGCGCGGCGAGGGCGTGACGCTGCTAGCACCGGCCGAGGCGATTGTCGAGATCGGCCACCTGGACGGCTGGGGCTCGGGCCTGCACGGCGGCTCCAGCATCTTCATGCCCTGGACGCGCGGCAATGGGCATGAGCGCTTCGTGACGCTGGTTACCCAGGGCAGCGGCACTTTGCACGTCACGCTGGGAAGCTGCCGGGTCGGTTACCGTGGCGTCGAAGTGAAAATAGAATGAGGGGAGTGGTTCAAAAAGTAACGTTTTTGGGTAACACGGACAATGTGAATTTTGGATGGTTTGCCTATGACTCAACCGATGACTACCCGAAAAAGTGTTACACAGTTTTCAACCACGCCTTCAAACTCACTTGGGTGCGCCTAAGTAATACCCCTGCCCACCGTCAATCCCAGCACTCACCATCGCCGTCACCTGAGTCGCACTTTCAACCTGCTGCGCAATGACAACCACGTCCAACGCATGGGCCAACTTGACAAACGATGCCAACAATTGCTGGGCCTGTGGCTGTGCGCTGATATCGGACGTCAGTGCGCCACTGAGTTTGACGTAATCAGGTGGCACATCGCGCAGCAACTGCAACGACTGCTGATCCATTCCGAAGTGGTCTAACCCAAACTGACCACCGCAGCGTCGCATTAAGTCGCGCAAACCGGCTATGGCACTGGCGTTGCGCAATGCCCCAAATCCGGAGACCTCCATGGCCACCCTCGTCCCCTGAGTGCCAACCGCCTGAAGGCGACTGCCCAACCACTCCATAAATTCAGCATCAGCTATGCTCTGAGGCGACAGGTTGATGGCAACCATCGCCTGACCCAAGGCATCACCGCGTAAATGTGCAAGTGCCAACGTCACCATGGCTCGATCAACTTCAGGCATCAGCCGATGGCGCACCGCCATGGGCATGAAACTCGACGCCGGGACCAATGCACCAGCACCATCCACCAAGCGGGCCATGCACTCGCTATGTACCAGATCACGGTCACGATTGAAAAGAACCACGGGTTGCCACACTAATTGCCAGCGGTTTCCTGTCAAGGCGGATTGAATCAAGGTCCGCCACCCCGACGATCCCAAAGAAGAATTGTCATCCTGCTTATCGGGCAGGATCACAAACCCGTTGCGTTTTGATTGGCGTGCGGTCTGCACCGCCAAGTCAGCCCGTGCAAACACGTCCGAGCAACTGTCCTGATCGTGAAAGAAGGCAACGCCCACGTTGATCGCCACCATTTTGGCCGGGGTATCGTTGGCCAATTCACTGATGATGCGACGACGCAGCTCAGACGCCAACTCAGACACTTCGACCAGCGACATATCAGTCAGCACAAAACTGAAACTGAACTCGTTGCTACGCGCGAGAATCGCACCCGGCATTTCCCCAAAAATTGCCTGCCCATTCGACGCCACCGCCTGCAAAATGCGGCCCCCGGCCTCGAAACCGTGCGCACGTATTAACAGACGCATATCGTCCAGCTCCACCGCGATCACAGCCCCTAAAGAAAACCGGTGCTCACCTTCCAGCAACTCGGTAAGCCGCAGCTCATAGCCCCGGCGGTTGGCCAGACCGGTGGACTCATCGTCATAGGCTTGCTTGCGCAGCAGCTCAGTCTTGGCGCTCTCTGAATCGAGCATCTCCCCCACCCGGCGCGACATCTGGTTCATGGCCATCACCACCCGAGCCAGTTCCGGTGCTCGTGGCAGCATGTCAATTTGCAAAAACCGCTTGGCTTGCACATCAATCGCTGTTTTCTCGATCGCCTTCAAAGGAGCCAAGATAAAGTGAAGCAACAGCGTCGACAACGCCAGCGCAACCCCGTAAAAGCCGAGCAACCAGAAAAGCAACTCCAGCGCCGTGCCCCACAGGTGCTGATAAGCAAACGTCGGTTGACTGGACACCAGCACCTTGCCCAACTGGCGCCAGCCTGAACTGACAAATGCCTCGCCAGTCGTCGCCACGATGGGGACCATCGTCACAAACCAGGCTGGTACACCCTGAATTTTTTCAGGTAATTCCCGCAACACAATGGATTTTCGGTCAGGCCCCAACACCTCAATACGCTTGAAATAACCGCGATCAAAAGCGCTTAATACCTGTGCTTCCGCCAACACCACATCGCCAGCGCCAAGCGTTTGCCCCAGAGATACCGACATCGAAGTAGCGGCATCTTGGGCATGTAAAGCCAGTTGTTGTTCCAAGTACTGGCGGGTTCCCGAAACCGAAACGATCAAAACCGCTGACAGCACTGCCAAAAACAGCATTGAAAGAACTAAAAATAATTGGCGTCGCAACGTCATCGCCCAAGCTCCTGTTGTTGCTTATCACCCGGCCAAAGCGATCTCAACGGCTTGAAAACCGCCAGCCACAATTGAGAATGGCAGCCCAAGGCTGCCATTTCATGAAGGCTGTGCCTTAACTCGAATCAACTTCCGCTGACGCTGCCTCTTCCGCCACCACTAAAAGTTGGGGCGGGCGAGCTGTTAAAGCCTGAAAAAGTGGGAGAGCTAGGGGCGCCTTGCGATGCAAGCGCCGGATTGGCACCTTGCGCTGCAAGCGGCGGGCCACCTGCAGCCGTAGCTGGCAACAGCGATCCAGGGGGCGCACCGTTCGCAATGGCGATACTGTTGAGCGTGGCACGGTTGCCACCATTATTTACCGCCGCATTGACCACATCGACAGCATTGAACCTGGCTGTCACCAAGGCTGCAACAACAACGCTCGATGGAATTCCGGACAAAATCATGGACGACACAAGCACGGCAGTGGGAATACGCGCAGCCGCTGCAGCCGCTGCAATCACGTCCGCACTCTCGCCATTCTTCATGCGCTGGGCCACTTCGCTGGTCACCTGCTGAGGCGTCTGGCCTAGCTGAAAAGCCATTGCTGATGCGCTCGATAGCACGACAGCAGCAATCGCATATAATTTTTTCATGACCACTCCTTAGTAACTATGTTAAAAGACACACTATAGCTTCTAAACCTGAAAAAATAAAGAACTGAAAGGCCGCTAGTAGGCCGCTAGTTAACAAAAGAAGCTGGTATCGCTCGTTAAGCAACACTTTTTCCACTTCTGTCAACTCGTGTTTGGTAAATCACAAACTTTATTCGAGGAAATTATGAACAACAATAAACTCGTCATTTGCATGACGGCTGTCACATCACTTGTCTGCGGTGTTGCCATTGCGCAAACATCACCAGCCCCCCAGCCAGGTGGATCAACTTACGGGTTGAGCGGCACCAGCATTTCTGGCAGCAACAAGTCCTCTGCCTTGATCTTGACCGCACCGGTCAACCCCGACGCAGCCCCGATCAAGACCGAAACCGGTGTTTACTTCTATCCGTCGGTCTCTGTTGGCGCTGGCCACAACGACAACCTGCGGCTCACCAGCAGCAACCAGATTAGCTCCAACTTTCTGACTGTTTCGCCCAGCGTAGTGGCCGAACTCAAGCGCCGAGGTGACCGCTACACGGCGCAAGCGTCGCTCAGCAACACCACTTACGCCAGCAGCTCCAGCGACAACACCCTGAACTCCAACATTGGGATTGCGGGTGACAACTACTTCACCAGCCGCGCCCGCGCCGGATGGGCATTGGGCGTGGTCAACGGCACTGACCCGCGCGGCTCCACCCAACGCACAGCCTCCGCTAATCCGGACCGCTGGCGCTCGACCAATGCCGATGCCCGTTTTATCTACGGCGCACCAGAAGCACAAGGTCGCATGGAGCTCGACCTGGGTCTGCGTGACAAGGTTTACACCAACAACCGCATCAACACCGCAGTGGCTGACGTCAACGGTTACTCAGTCGCAGCCCGTGCCTACTACCGGGTGGGTACGCGCACGATGGCCCTGGCCGAGTTTCGCGATGCCAAGGCCAACTACCCCTCCGCGCTGGCAACCGACAGTAACACCGAGCGTCGCTACTACGCCGGTCTGACCTGGGACGCCACCGCCGCTACCACCGGCATCGTCAAAGTCGGTCGCATGACCAAAGACTTCGATCTGTCTAGCCGCCAAGGCTACAGCGGTGGCAGCTGGGAGGCCACAGCCCGCTGGCTGCCACGCACCTATAGCGCGTTTGACCTCAAGACCGCGCGCGCCACGGCTGACTCCACCGGTGTTGGCATCTTCACCCTTAACACCAGTACCGACCTGGTCTGGAGCCACAAGTGGTCGCAAACATTGAGCTCACGCGTTTCAGCCGGAGTGCTCAGCACTGACTTTGCTGGTACGGCGCGCAGCGACAAAGCCAAAAATTTCGGCTTTGCGGTGGACTATGCTTTAGCTCGCTGGGTCAGGTTTGGCGTTGACGTCGCTACCACCAACAATTCATCAAGTGCCCCCGACTTCACCTACAAACGCAACATCTTCATGTTGACGTTGAACGCATCACTCTGACCCGTTGATTGACCGCCTCCGGGTAAGACAAGCCTTCCCCGGGGCGAGTGGAAGGCTTCTCATGATTCGTGCTCACCTGCGACAGTTCACACGCCTAGGCCTGAGTAGCATTTTTTGCATCATGGCGCTCATGCTGGCAATGGCCAGCCCGGTGCAAGCGCAAGCCACCTTGCCGACTGACGTCGTGTCCCTGCTGTCTACCTACAAACTGGCGGCGGGTGACGTGATCACCATCCGGGTTTTCGGAGAAGACGACCTCAGCCGTGAAAAAATTCGCCTGTCCGACGCTGGCACCGTGCCTTACCCCGTTCTGGGTGAAGTCAGGGCGCTAGGCCTAACCATCGGCGAAATCGAGAAAAGCATCACCGCTGGACTCACCGGGCGCTACCTGGTCAACCCGCGGGTCTCCGTCACCATTGAGGAATACCGCCCCTTCTACATCAACGGCATGGTTGAGCGTCCGGGAGCCTACCCGTTTCAGCCCGGCCTCACAGTGCTCAAGGCGAGCTCCCTGGCTGGCGGATTCAAGGAACGTGCTTCGTTCTCCAAGATATCCATCATCCGTGAGGGCGACCCCCATAGCCGCCCTCAAAAAGCCACCATCAACAGCCCGGTTAACCCTGGCGACACCATATTCATCGCAGAATCGTTCTTCTGAACGAACTGCCCACCATCATGTCTGAACAAAAAACCGCCGCACAGCCTACGGCGCAAAACCTATTCCTGCACGACCCCGACGGCCAGGAGTCCAGCCTTGATTTTGTCGAATACTGGCGCACCCTGCGCAAGTACAAATGGGCCATCCTGGCTTTTGCGCTGGTCGTGACCCTGCTGGCTGGTGTGGTGGCGTTCGTCACCACCCCCATTTATGAGGCCAAGACCACCGTCCTGATCGAAACCAGCAAGCAAAAAGTCGTCAGCATCGAAGACGTCTACTCCGGCATGGGCGCCAGCCGCGAGTATTTTCAGACCCAAGTCGAAATCATCAAGTCGCGTGAAGTCGCACTCAAAGCCATCGTCAAGCTCAAACTCTTTGACCACCCTGCGTTTGACCCCCGCGCACCGAAAAAAGGCCTGGCCGCCTACAAAGAGCAATTCGGGGATCAATTCGGCTTCATGACCGAAAAAGCGCCCAAAGAATGGACCGAACAAACCCTCTCCGAGGCCGTTTTGCCCGCCCTCATCAGCAACCTCACCATTGCGCCTATTCGCCTGAGCCAACTGGTGGTCATCCGGTTTCAGTCGTCTGACCCGGCCCTGGCCGCTCAGGTTACCAACACCATTGCCCACACCTACATCGAAAACGACCTCGACGCCCGCTTCCAGATGACCCGCACCGCGTCAGTCTGGCTCCAGGAGCGCCTCACTGGCCTGAAAGACAAGCTCAACCAGTCCGAGCAAATCCTGCAGGGCTACCGCGACAAGCAGAACATGGTCAGCGTCAAGGAAGCCGCGCAAAGCGACACTGGCCAGCAGATGGGCCTGCTGCAGGTTCGCCTGATCGAAGCCCGCACCCGCCGCGCTGAAGTCGAAGCCACCTACAAAATCATCAATGACGCCTCCACCGCTGGCGACCTCGCCTCACAACCCGCAGTACTCAACAGCGGCCAGGTGGCCGACGCCAAACGCCAGTCCACTGAAACTGCCCGCAAGCTCGCTGAAGTCTCTCAGCGCTACGGCAAAGAGCACCCAAGATACCTGCAGGCCGACTCAGAAGCCCGCTCCGCCTCTGAAAACCTGCAACGACAAATCGAACTTGTCGTGGGCGGCATCACCAACGAATACGCCCGTGCCCGCAGCACTGAAAAAATGCTTGAAGACGCTCTGGCTGCGGCACGCGGTTCGGTTCAAAACGTCAACCGCAAAGAATTTGCATTGGGCGTGTACGAGCGCGAAGTGGACTCCAACCGCCAGATGTACGACATGTTCATGAAACGCGCCAAAGAAACCAACGTAGGCGGCGACCTGCAAACCACCGTCGCCCGCGTGGTTGACAGCGCCGCCGTGCCTGACCGCGCGATCAAACCCAAAAAGATGCAGATCGTCGCCGTGGCACTGCTCATGGGTCTGCTGGTCGGCGTGATGCTGGCGCTGCTGCTTGAGCTGCTCAACAACACCCTCAAAACCACCGAAGACGTCGAGACGCGCCTCAAGCAACCCCTGCTCACCGTCATGCCCATGCTGGTCAAAAAAGATACTAAGCGCGGTGTCAGCGATCACCTGATGCTTGGCTCGCCCAACTCGCTCTACTCTGAGGCCATCCGCACCGCCCGTACCGGCGTGCTGTTGTCCTCGGTCGATGTGCCTTCACGCACCATCGTCGTTACCTCCAGCGTCCCTGGCGAAGGCAAAACCACCTTCGCCAGCAACTTGGCCTTGGCCCATGCCCTGACCAAAAAAACCCTACTGATCGACGCCGACATGCGACGCCCCAACATGGCCAAATGCTATGGGCTGGACCCCAGCGTCCCTGGCCTGTCCGAACTGGTCGCAGGCACCGCCAAATTCAGCGAATGCATTCATCAGATTGAGGGCTCTAACCTGGTCATCATGACCTCAGGCGTTATCCCCCCCAATCCGCTCGAACTCCTCCATTCCGATCGCTTTGGTCAAACGCTGGACGCCCTCTCCAAAAATTTTGAAATCATCATCATCGACTCGCCCCCCGTCGAGCTGGTGAGTGATGCTGTGGTGATCGCGTCGCGCGTCAGTGGCGTTATCTTTATCGCCAAAGCACAAAGTACACCCTATCAACTAGCCCGCAAGTCATTGCAGCGCCTGCGCCGTGCCGATGGAAAAATCATCGGTGTGGTGCTCAACGCGCTCGACTTCAACAAAGCCGAGAAGTACTACGGCGAATACTCCGGCTACGGCAAACACGGCTATGGCGCCTACGGCTCTACCTACGGCGCAGCCTATGGCAAAACGCCAAACCCGGCCAAGCCAAAGGCACCAGTGCTTGCGCCCGTCATGGCCAGCAAAGCCGCCTGACGCTTGGGCAGCTCCAGCCCGCTCGTAAAAGCCCATGATCGACCTGCACTGCCACTTTCTGCCCGGCATTGATGATGGGCCAGACACGCTGGACGAGGCGCTCGACCTGGCCCGTGCCGCAGTGGCCGACGGCATCACCCACTCGGTGCTCACATCCCATGTGCACCTCGAGCGCTACCCCAACCAACGCTGCAACCTTGAAATTGCAGTGGCCGATTTTTCGGCCCAATTGGCGCTGGCCCAGATCCCGCTGCAAGTGCGCATGGGCGGCGAAGTGCGCCTGTGCCCTGAGCTGATCGACCTTGTAGCCGACAACCAGGTTCCCTTTTTAGGCGAAGTAGGCGGCTGGCGCATCCTGCTGCTGGAGTTTCCGCACCAGCTCATTCCGGTGGGGAGTGGCCGGTTTATCTACAGCCTGCTCAAACTCAAAATCCGCCCCCTCATTGCCCACCCCGAGCGCAACAAAACCATCATGGCCAAGCCCGACAAAATTCGCGAATTCACCGAGGCCGGTTGCTGGCTCCAGCTCACCGCCGGCTCACTTGCCGGGCGCTTTGGGCCGCAGGCCGAAAGCACCGCCTTTGCGCTCATCGACGAAGGCTGGGACTGTCTCGCCGCCACCGACGCCCACAACCTGCACAGCCGTCCGCCCCTGCTCAGCGAAGCGCGCAGCGTCCTGCGCAGCCGCTACGGCGAGGCCGTAGCCCACAACATGGTCATGACCAAACCCGCCCAAATCATCGGCCTGCAACTCACTTAGTACTGTGACCCGAAGGTTTCGAAACATGAAAA
The DNA here is from genome assembly GCA_038902915.1 of Polaromonas sp. Classification (GTDB taxonomy): domain Bacteria; phylum Pseudomonadota; class Gammaproteobacteria; order Burkholderiales; family Burkholderiaceae_C; genus Polaromonas. The sequence goes on along the minus strand of JBCKNC010000065.1, from coordinate 1,614 downwards.
CGCGTCTTTTACCGCCTGGCGTTGTTGCTCGTTGTTGTCATGGCTACGGCCATGCCGCCTCCTCTTGCCTAGCCAGACGGAAAAATCCATCGTTTTCATCTTGTTCCGAAACCTTCGGGTCACAGCACTAGCCGCCATGCGCTTCTCCTTGGTCCAACGGGCATTGTTAGCAGCGGGACTACTCCTGTTTATGGGTATTGCCACACTCAGCTTGTGGCATGGCCTGTCAGCCGCCTGGACTGACGCCAGCACCCTGCGCGCCCGCGCCACGGTCAATGGCTGGCGCGACGGCTCCGGTCCCGGCTTCACCCCTGCCTTATGGGAGCACACGCTCCAAGACCTGCAAACTGCCCTGCAAACCACCCCCGACAACGCTCAATTTCACGTTGACCTGGGTTTTTTGATGGCCGCCCGTGCGCAAGGCCTGGGTGCTGCGCCCGCAGGCAGCCTGGCCCATATCCAGCAGCAAAACCTGCTGAACCAGGCCATTGCACACTACCGCGCCGCCTGCGCCCTGCGCCCCACGTTTCCCTACACCTGGGCTTACCTGGCACTGGCCAAACACCTGCGCAACCAGCACGACGACGAATTCTGGCTTGCCTTTGACCATGCCCTTCAATACGGCCGCAACGAAGCCAAGCTGCAACCCACCCTGGCCGACCTTGCTTTTGCACTTTGGCCCACCCTACAGCCGCAGCGCCAGCAAGCCATTACCGCCATGGTCGACCTCGCCCAATCCGCGCCGCGCAAGACCATGCTGGACCTAGCACAGCGCCGCAGCATCGCGCTGGCTGGCATTACATCCGCTGCTCCTTAGCCAGCTTCCCCAGCAAGTCCCGCCACAGAAGCACGTTGCTGGCACCGCCCTTGCGACCCGCGCTACCGGGCACCCATAAATCATCATGGTTAAAACTATATACCGGCACCAAGTCCGTGCGTTCAGACGCCGGGAGAATGTCACCCGTCAGGTTATCCAGAATCAGTGGGTCGGCCTCAGGCGTGGGGTAGTAAGCCAGCACCATGTGCGGCTCACCCAGATTGATAGCCCGCACATAGGTAATGCGCAGCCTCTCAATCGGCACCCCGATCTCTTTGAGAGACCAATACTTGGCAATCGAGTAATCCTCGCAGTCGCCGCCAAATATGCCCAGCATCTCGGTGGGCGTCGCCCAGTAATCCTCCACCTTCCAGTTTCGCAAATCACTGACGAAGGGCACATGGTTGAAAAAAGCATTCACCTGCTTCAACCCCACCGTTTCCGTCCACCCGCCTGCAGCCATGGCCACCTTGTTATCGCGCACCAGCCGCTGCCACACACTCATGCGGGTCAGCGCCTCGCGGCCCCAGCGCTTTTCTACAAAGGCCGTCAAGTTGTCAGAGAAATCAACCAGACTCGCGCGTCCCGGCCAGGCGGCGGTCAGCAGCAGACCTGCCGCAGCCATGAGCTTGAGCTTGCGGCTAGCTTCCTTGCCCCGGCCCCGCGCCGTTTCTGCGACCGCCACCCAAGCGTTCAATACCTGGCTCCAAATCAGACGGTAGATGTGGCTCATTGATTTGTGGCCCATGGGATCAGTTCCTTGTGTGCTTACTCCTTTGCTAAACCCGCTGCGCAGT
>JBCKNC010000064.1:0-14501 GCA_038902915.1 Polaromonas sp. | reverse complement strand
GAACCAAATAGCAACTATAGTGCAACTATCGCAACACGACCGCCCCACAGGCGGTTCAGTCCAACATGGTTTATCCGCCGCGATTTACGTCTTCGTCTTGTGCTGGCTTTATGGCGCGGCGGATAAACGCTGACTGTTAGGCTGCTTTGGGAGAAGATCGGTACATGAATTGGCAGACAGTAAAATCAAGCGCGTCGAGCCTTTACGTTTATCTGGCTTGGGCAATTTTCTTTGCCGTTCTCATTTGGCTCCTTGGGCCCAACATCATTGAGCGTCGGACGGAGCACGTAGGCTGGTACTTCGCCCACATTTTAGGTGGGACGCTGGTGTTGACGTTGGGACCTTTGCAATTCATCGGCGCCATACGCAACAGGTATCGCCGTTTCCATCGAATCTGTGGCTATCTCGTCATCCTGGGTAGTGCCCTAGCAATTGCCGCGCTGGTACGCCTTCTTTCGCTCCCTGGGTGCGATGCCTGTTTGCCCTCCCAACTCACGGCCATATTCCTTTGGATCGTATGTATCGCTGTCGCGCTTTGGGCAATCCTTCACCATCATATTCTGCTGCATCAACACAACATGGCGCGTAGTTTTGTGTTCGCGTGCTATTTCCTTTCTGTTAGGTTGCTGGATCGCTTTGGCCTAGACAGGCTCCTGCCATTCGTAAAATCGGAAGATGGCCGTTTTGCCAACAGCGACTGGATGGCTTGGATAATTCCATTAGTAATAGTGGAGGCGTACTTTGGGTACAAATGGACGATTGCGCTTTCCCAGCGCTCAGTCCGTCGTAAGCGCCCGGGCAACACATATTGAATCCGTAGCAGCGCAAGGCGACGATGGTGGGCCATATGGAGCGGGAAAAGAAGCTCGAACTTTCGACCTATACTTTGGCAAGGTTGCGCTCCAACAACTGAGCTATTCCTACGCGGCCCCCGCTGTGCCCCATGGTGACACCGGTTGGTCAGCGCACAGTTAGCATGCCCTTGGCCTCAAAAGTGCCGCCTTGGGGCAACCAGTGAGGTCAGGCGGGCCGTTCTGGGGTCAACCATCTCACCGAACCACAAGCCGAACCCCACCGCCCCAATGCCGCCAGCGCTCCGCCTGTCGCTCCGCTAATCCAGACGTAAAAAAGCCCCACTCTCGCAAAAAAGTGAGGCTTACGCATCTGGTGGCCTGGGGTGGAATCGAACCACCGACACAAGGATTTTCAGTCCTCTGCTCTACCAACACGGAAATTCAACCGCATGAGGCCAAGTAGGGCTCGTCCTCCGCGGGTGGGCGGATCTCGATCGGCATGCCTGCTCTTCTACCCAATCAGTACCCGGTGGTGGAGTCCGGCAGCGGCACGAGCCCGACATCGCCCTCGAGGAAGATAGCCTCCTCGCCGGGCTCGTCCTCGATCTCCCACTGCTCGAAGAAGGCTGTGGCGCCCTCCCTCGTCTCCCAGAAGGCGACCGCATAGAAGGCGGAGCCGTCGCGCGCGTACCACGCGCGATGAAAGCGGCAGCCGTGCTCGCGCGCGCTCTGACGCATCTCGTCCGTGATCCTGGGCACGCGCTTCTCGTACAGATCCCGCGCCGTCTGACCGTCGGGCGTAGGCGTGGGCACGCGAAAGAGGATCCAGGGCATAGGGCGCGAGTATACGAACCGCTACGCGATCTTTTCGAGTGGGGGATTCAACCGCATAAGGCCAAGGATATCACCGAAAAGCAGCCTCAAAAAACGTGCTTTCCTTGATGTGGCGATCTGAATTCCCAATAGATTTTCGCCCACCGGCACAAACGACATGCAAAGCTGGGCTGCCGTCACAACCCGACCCGACGGTGCCATTGCCACCATTCGCAAGTTCAGCAGGTTCACCAGTCTGTGCGCTGGTCTTCGGGGTAGTCCGGCAGTGATTGGGGCGATCCCAGGACCAGATCGGCGGCGGACTTTCAAACGCATAGGACAACGACCGCTCTATCCAACATCATCACCTAGCAGAAATCGACCGTTTTCCAACACCGTCCGATTTGGCACTTCTATGCGTTAATAAATTACCAATGACAATTAATAACAGGCCAACTAAACTGACACCGTTTTCTAACACAATGAGAAACCGGTCCTTCTGATAACCTGTGACGCCGCGCTCTGGTGTGATGGATGGCGACCCAGTATTACAGAACCTCCAAGGGTATCGTCTATTTCACGGACTTGCGTTTGACCCAAGCCTTTTTCGCTGCAAGGCTGCCAGGACTGTTGGTGCCGCACCCCCCTGGGTCAATTTGGCGTCTGCGCCAACACCACGCCCTTTACTTGTCGCAGTGCATACATATGTGACGATCAGAGATTCTTGCAAGATGGCAAATAGCGGCCGGCAAACGCGACATACCAGTCCAGGCAACCCGGGTTCGCCATCGCCTCGCGGTTCACCACTTTCTCCAGTGCCTGCCCCAGCAGCAGTTTCTTGATCGGCAACTCCTGCTTCTTGCCTGACAAGGTGCGCGGGATCTCCGCCACCTGAAAGATCGCGTCGGGCACGAAACGCGGAGACAGGGCTGTCTTGATGGCCTGGTTGATGCGGGTTTTCAATGCGTCATCCAGCTGCAGGCCCTCGCGCAGCACGACGAATAGCGGCATGTAGCTCTCGCGCCCCAGGTATTCCAGGTCGACTACCATCGAATCGAGCACCTCGTCCAGCGCCTCGACGGCGCTGTACAACTCGCTGGTGCCCATGCGCAGCCCGTGGCGATTGATCGTCGCATCCGAACGCCCGTAAATCACGCAGCCGCCATGGGCACCGATCTTGAGCCAGTCGCCGTGGCGCCAGACGCCGGGGTACATGTCGAAATAGCTCGACAGGTAACGCTGCCTGTCCTTGTCACCCCAGAAGAACAGCGGCATCGACGGGATGGGTTCGGTACACACCAGCTCGCCCACCACGTCGATGACCGGTTCGCCCTGTTCATCCCAGGCGTAAACGGCGGAGCCCAGCATGCGGCACTGCATCTCGCCCGGGACCTGCGGCAACTCGCGGTTGCCACCGATGAAAGCGCCGGCAAAGTCGGTGCCGCCGGAAATGTTGCACCACCAGATATTGCCCCCTTGCGTTCCGGTCTCCCGCCCGGATCGGGGCTCGCCCGCGCCGTCAAACTTGCGGTAGACCCGATGGAACTGCTGCGTACCCCAGTTCTGCACATCCTCACTCAGCGGTGAGCCGGTGCTGCCGAGTGCACGCACGCGGGACAGGTCGCCGACATCCGCAAGCTCGATGCCCGTCTTCTGGCAATTGGCATAGAAGGCGGCGCCGGCGCCGAAGAACGTGACCCCAAGTTCAGCCGCAAAACGCCACAGCGTGGTCCAGTCCGGCGCGAGCCTTTGCCCGTCGACGCTGTGGCTGCGACCGGCCGGGCTGCCGTCGTAGATGCAGCAGGTTGCGCCGAGCAGCAGGCCCGCCACCTGGGCGTTCCACATAACCCAGCCGGTCGAGCTGTACCAGTGGTAGCGCTCGCCCATGCTGTTGGCGGCATAGCTGCAGCCGACATCGTTGTGCAGGCCCACCAGGTGCATGGTGACCAGCGTGGTGCCGCCATGGCCGTGCACGATGGGCTTGGGCAGTCCGGTGGTTCCGCTGGAATAGACGATCCACAGCGGGTGGTCGAACGGCAGCCAGAGCGGCTCGAAGGCGCGGGTCGCCGCGTCGTCGCGGCCGGTAGCGGCAGCCAGCGCGGTGTGCTCCAGCGCAGCATGCGCAGTCGACAAGGTTCCCAGCTGGTCATGCATTAACACATGCCGCACGGTGGGCAGGGCAGCACGCAGCTGGGCCACCACCGCCAGCCGGTCCTGGTCCTGGCCACCATGGGTGATGCCGTCACAACCGATCAGCACCACCGGCTCGATCTGCCGGAACCGGTCGAGTACCGCGTTGATGCCCATGTCGGGCGCGCAGATGCTCCAGATGGCGCCGATGCTGGCGCTGGCCAAGAAAGCGACGATGGCCTCGGGCACGTTGGGCAGATAGGCCGCGACGCGGTCGCCGGGTTGTACACCCTGCGCCTGCAAATGCAGGGCCAGTGAAGCCACCTGGCGCCGCAGCTCGGGCCAGGACATCTCAGGCGCCGGTGCCTTGCCCAGGCTCTTCTCACCATGGCTGACGATGGCCGGCATGCCCGCGGCATGGGCCGCGTCGACATGGCGCAGCACCTGCCGCGCAAAATTGATCTGCGCGCCGGGAAACCATTTCGCGCCTGGCATGCGCCGCTCGGCCAGAACCGCCGTATGGGGCGTCGGTGATTGCAGGTCGTAATAGTCCCAGATGCTCTGCCAGAAGGCGTCGAGGTCCGTCACAGACCACTGCCACAAAGCGTCGTAGTTGTCGAACTTCAGGCCACGCTGCGCTTGCAACCAGGTCTGGTAGAGGCGGATCTGTGGGACAAATGGCGGATGAGGCTTGGCAAGCATGGATGCAGATTACCGCAGACTGGCGCGCGACGGCAGCATAGTCGCTCAGGGTCGCTCAGGGTCGCTCAGGGTTTGTACGGGTGTACAAGAACTTTGCACACTTGTTCAATAACCCGATGGACACCCGGATCCGGCTCGTCCCGCACTGATTCCACCCAGGAATTTTTCTCTGTCCCACACCACCCATCACAGGAGATACCCATGAAACTTCGCCGCACCTTCTTGTCCGCCGCTGCCGTCGCTGCCTTCGCCGCGCTGGCCCACCTGCCCGCCAGCGCGCAGCAGATCATCAAGCTCACAGCCACCGCCGGGCACCCGCCGGTGTTCCTGTGGGTGAAGACGCTGGACGAAGTCTTCATTCCCGAGGTCGACAAGCGCCTGGCCGCGGCCGGCAACAAGTACAAGATCGAATGGACCAAGGCCTGGGGCGGCACCCTGATCAAGCTCGGCAGCGAGTCCAAGGGTGTGGCCGACGGCATTGCCGACATCGGCCTGGTCAGCACCATCTTCGAGGCGGCCAAGTTCCCGATGCAGAACGTCACCTACTACACGCCCTTCGGCAGCGACGACATCGGCGTCATCAACAAGACCATCGCCGAGCTGCAGAACAAGATCCCGGCCATGGCCGATGCCTGGAACAAGAACGGCCTGACCTACCTCAATGGCATGGCACTGGACACCTACCACATCTGGAGCACTTTCCCGATCACCAAGTTCGAGGACCTGCAGGGCAAGAAAATCGGCGCGCCGGGGCCGGCCGCGAACTGGGTCAAGGGCACTGGCGCGGTCGCGGTGGCCGGCACGCTCAACAGCTACTACGAGGACATCAAGTCCGGCGTGTCCAATGGCGCCGTCGTGTTCTCCACCGGTGCCTGGGGCGCCAAGCTGCACGAGGTCGCACCCTTCGTCACTAAGGTCAATTTCGGGGCCATGTTCTCGGGTGGCCTGGCGGTCAACAAGTCGCGCTTCGACAAGTTGCCGCCCGAGGTGCAGAAGGCCCTGCGCGAGGCCGCCGACGAATGGTCGGCGCAATTAGCCAAGGTGCAGACCGGCGCGGTCAATACGGTGCTGGACAACATGAGCAAGGCCGGCGCCAAGATCAGTGAGCTGTCACCGGCCGAGCGCAAACGCTGGGCCGATGCGCTGGGGCCGATTGCCAAGACCTGGAGTGCTGACGTGACCGCCAAGGGCGGGCCGGGCCAGGACGTTCTCAAGCAGTACACCGACGCCCTCAAGCGCAGCGGCGCCCAGCTGCCGCGCGACTGGACGGCCAACTGAACATGGCGCGCAAGGCGCCACACAGAGTAGAGCAGGACAGTTACGGAACCCGATTGCCCGGGCAGTTCCAGCGCCTAGGCAAGATCCTCAACGCGCTGGGCACGGTGTGGATCATCGCGTTGATGCTGCTGATCAACAGCGACGTGCTCGGGCGCAACCTGTTCAACGCGCCGGTGCGCGGTGTCACCGAACTGGTGGCGCTGTCCATCGTCGGCATCGTCTTCCTGCAACTGGCTGACACGCTGCACAGCGGGCGCTTCACGCGCGCCGATGTGTTGCTGGCGCAGCTCAAGGAGACCCGCCCGGTGTTCGCGGCGCGCCTACAGGCGCTCCATCACCTGGTCGGCGCCGGCCTGATGGGCGTGATCCTGTGGGCTGCCTGGGCGCCGCTAGTCGAGTCGGTGCGTATCCGTGAGTATATCGGCGCGATCGGCGACTTCACCGCCCCGGTCTGGCCGGTGCGGCTGATCATGCTGATCGGCCTGAGCGCCACGCTGATCACCTTCGTGCTGCTGGCATGGACCGACTGGCGGCGCGCGCAAGACCTGCGGGACGGCGCGCCATGAGTAACGCCATGATCGCCAGCGGTTCGCTGGTGCTGATGCTGCTGCTGATCTGGGGCGGCCTGCATGTGGCCATCGTGCTCGGCCTGGTCTCCTTCATCGGGGTCTGGCTGATCAAGAGCGATGTGTCGATCGCTGCTAACCTGCTGGCAGCAGCGGCCAACGATGCGATCAACAGCCATATCTTCGGCGTCGTGCCGCTGTTCGTGCTGACCGGCTTTCTGGTGGCCAAGGCCGATGTCGGCAAGGACGCCTTCGAGGTGGCGAACCAGCTGTTCCGGCGCCTGCGCGGCGGCCTGGGTATTGCCACCGTCGCCGCCAATGCGGTGTTCGCGGCCATCACCGGCATCTCGATCGCTTCGGCCGCCGTGTTCACCCGGGTCGCGGTGCCGCAGATGCTGCGCTTCGGCTACCGGGGCGATTTTGCCACCGGCGTCGTAGCCGGCTCCTCGGTGCTGGGCATGCTGATTCCGCCCAGCCTGCTGATGATCCTTTATGGCTTCCTGTCCGGCCAGTCGGTGGGCGACATGTTCACTGCCGGCATCATCCCGGGCCTGATGCTGGCGTTAGCATTTGCCGTCAGCATCGTGCTGATGGCCTACCTGCGCCCGGGCATGGTGTTTGCCGGCGGCACCCCGGTCGCGGTGGATGAACAGGAGATGATGGGCATCGGCGAGATATTGCTCAAGCTGCTGCCCAGCGTCGTCATGATCGTGGCCGTGCTCGGCGGCCTGTACGCCGGCTTTTTCACCGCCACCGAAGCCGGTGCCGTGGGCGCCGGGCTGGCGTTGCTGATCGCGCTGCTCAAGCGCAAGCTCGACGGCCCCGGCTTCTGGAGCGTGCTCACCGAGACCGGCCATGTCACGGTGGCGGTGAGCTTCCTGATCATCTGCGCCAACATCTATGCCCGCATGCTGGCGATGTCGGGCATGCCGCAGCTCCTGGTCGAGACCATGGCGCAGGCCGGGCTGGGGCGCACCGCCTTCCTGCTGCTGTATGTCGGCATCGTGATTGCGCTGGGTACCATCATCGACTCGTCGTCGATCATGCTGATCGTATTGCCGCTGATGCTGCCCATCGCCGAGCAGTTCGGCATGAACCTGGTGTGGTTCGGCGTTGTGACTGTGATCGCAGTGGAAATTGGTCTGCTGACACCGCCCTTCGGCCTATCGGTGTATGTCATCAAGAGTACCTTGTCTGAGCCCGGCATCTCGCTGGGCGACATCTTTCGCGGTACCGCACCATTCACGCTGATCATGCTGGTCGTGCTCAGCGCGGTGATGGTGTTTCCACAGATCAGCCTGGTATTGCTCAAATGAGAGGCGCCTCACCATCCCAGGCTGCGCATACCCCCGTTGGCGCCGGCACGGTGCACGAAGCGGCACACAAGGAAAAATCGACATGACAACGACATCCGCAAACGCATCCAACCCCTTGGCCGACTTCACGGTCGACCGCGCTGCGATACGCACCATCGGCCAGGGCCTGCAACGCCCCGAATGCATCCTGGCCGAACCCGACGGCAGCCTGTGGGCGGCCGACGCGCGCGGCGGCGTTACCCGCATCGCCCCAGATGGCAGCCAGCGCTTCATCGGGCAACGCGCCGATGCACGTTTTCAGCAGGCCGCCGTCGACAGCGCCGATGCATTCGAGGCCAAATTCACCCAGGGCACCTTGCCCAACGGACTCGCGTTCGCGGCCAACGGCGACATCCTGATATCGAACTTCGGCACCGACCTGCTGGAGGTGATGACGCGCGAAGGCGACACCCGCACCCTGTTCGACAGCATCGACGGCCAGCCCATCGGCAAGGTCAACTTCGTGCTGCGCGATACGAAGGACCGGATCTGGATCACGGTGTCGACCAAGGTCAATCCCTGGACCAAGGCCGCCGCCAGCAGGGTCCGCGACGGCTATATCGCGGTGGTCGAACCCGGGCGCGGCATACGCATCGTGGCCGACGGCTTCTATTTCACCAACGAGATCCGGCTCGACGCACGCGAAGAGTGGATGTACATCGTCGAGACCACCGGTCCGTGGATCACACGCATGCGACTGGACGAATCCCATGCGGACGGCGTGCGACTCACGGAGCGCGAGCGCTTCGGCCCCTCGCACCTTGGCGGGCCACCGGACGGCATCGCGTTCGATGCGTTCGGCAACCTGTGGTGCACGCTGGTCATGGTCGACCAGCTGATCGCGTTGACACCCCAGGGCGACAAGCTGCTGCTGCTCGACGATGGCGACAAGGACGCTGGCAGCCATCTGGTCGACGCGATGGCTATCGGCACCGCGACACCCGAGGACATGGCGCGCGCCCGCGGCACCGTCGCGCCGTGGATGGCCAGCATCACCTTTGGAGGCGCCGACCTGCGCACCGTCTATCTCGGCAGTCTGCTGGGCACGACGATCCCGTATTTCCGCTCGCCGGTGGCCGGTCTGCCGATGGTGCACTGGAAGAGGTCCTGAGGCCATGGCACGCATCAACGGCATCACGCCCGACGACTCGCCGGCCTACCGGCAACTGGAAGCCCTGTGCATCGAGACACTGGGCTTCATGCCCAACAGTGTGCTGGCGATGTTGCGCGTGCCGGGACTGGCCCAGGCGCTGGGCGCGCTCAATGGCGCGGTCATGGGCCAGGGTACCGTCGACAAGGGCTTCAAGCGGCTGATCGCACACATGGCCTCACGCGCCGCGGGCTGCCAATATTGCATGGCGCATACCGCCGCTGGCTCCCAGGTCCACGGCGTCGGTGCGGACAAACTCGACGCCTTGTGGACGTTCGAGAGCAGTGCGCTGTTCAGCGCGGCCGAGAAGGTCGCGCTGGAGCTGGCGCTCGCGGCAGGGCAGGTGCCCAACGCAGCCGACGACGCCTTGTTTGAACGCCTGCGCGCCCACTGGCGCGAGGAGCAGATCCTGGAGATCGTCGGTGTCGTCTCGCTGTTCGGTTTCCTGAACCGCTGGAACGACACGCTCGCCACATCGCTGGAGGAACACCCGGTTGCGGTGGCGCAACAGCACCTGGCGCCGCACGGCTGGAGCCCCGGCAAACACCGATCCACACCTTTCTGACAGGAAAGCCGTCATGACCCGCAAGTTTGTCGACCTCTCGATCTTCCTGGAGAACGATGTCATCAGCGACCCGCCAGCGTTTGCACCCAAAATCGAATATTTCACGCATGAAGACAGCTTTGAGCAGATCGCGTCCTTTTTTCCGGGGCTGAAAAAAAGCGACCTACCGGATGGCGAAGGCTGGGCGGTTGAAGTCATCAAGCTCTCAACCCACAACGGTACGCACCTCGATGCACCCTACCATTTCCACAGCACCATGAACAAGGCGCTAGGCAAGCAGGAGCGCGCCATCACCATCCATGAGGTGCCGTTGGACTGGTGCTTTCAGCCCGGCGTAAAGCTTGACTTCACGGCGTTTGCCGACGGCTATGTGGTCACCGCTGCCGACGTAGAAGCCGAGCTCAAGCGCATTGACCACACGCTGTCGCCGCTTGAAATTGTGGTGGTCAACACCGCCGCTGGTAAACGCTACGGTAGCCCTGACTATGTGCAGTCAGGTTGCGGTATGGGTTACAAAGCCACCATGTACCTGCTGGAGCGCGGCGTGCGCCTGACCGGCACCGATGCCTGGAGCTGGGACGCGCCCTTTGTACACACCGCTGAAAAATACAGTGAAACGAAAGATGCATCGCTGATATGGGAAGGCCACAAGGCAGGCCGCGACATCGGTTATTGCCACCTGGAAAAGCTGCACAACCTCGAAGTGCTGCCGCCGACCGGGTTTTATATTTCCTGCTTCCCGCACAAGATCCGCGGCGCCTCGGCGGGCTGGACGCGGGCGGTCGCGATCTTCGACGAACGCCTAACCGGCGTCCCGGCCTGACACGATCGCCGCCCGTCAAGGACCCGCCACGATGCAACGCGACCATATCCACGCGCCAGAGGCCAAGAGCTGGCTGAAGTCCGCCAACAAGGCGGGCTGTGATTTCCCGATCCAGAACCTGCCGTTCGCGGTGTTTCGCGTCAATGGCAGCCATGAGGCATTTCGCGGCGAATGAATTCCGGTCCCAAAATGGGCTAAATCTGACTTCGCAATGTTCGTCTGAAGAGGCGACGTTGGATCAGTCATTTTCATGGCTGCACTATTGGCGCCGACACGCTTTTGACCCATACTGAAAAAAGTTGACCCACCGACAACCTTGGCAAACGCAGGCGCAGGACCACGAAGGCGCGGTCGGCGATGGCGCGCGCGGCTCAGTACCCGGGCGCGACGCGATCGAACCAGGGCGCAGCGCGCTCCAATTGCCCGGCCAGCCGCAACAGCGTGGCGTCCTCGCCGAAGCGGCCGACGAACTGCATGCCGATCGGCAGCCCGGCTGCGTTCCAGTGCAGTGGCACCGACATCGCGGGCTGCCCGGTGACGTTGAACAGCGCCGTGTTGGGCATATAGCCGAAGGTCTTGTGCGCCAGCGGCTCGATCACACCCAGGGCCTTGAGCAGCCAGCCGGCGCCCATGGCGTTGACGATCTGCATCAGCCGCTGTTCGGTCGCGCTCGGCTGCAAGGCACCGGTGAGTGCCGGCGGGGCGCCGAGCGTGGGCGTCAGCAGCACGTCGAAGCGCTCGAAGTAGGGCACCAGGCGGCGCGCCGCAAGTTGCAGCCGGTTCACGGCGCCCACATACGACCCGGCGCCGATCGCCCGCCCGAGCAGGCCCAGGCTGTAAGTGGACGGCTCGTAGTCGGCCGCGCGCGGCCTGCGCCCGGTGATTGCCGCCACCTGCTCGATCTGGGCCCAGGTCTGGCCGGCCAGCACGGTGACGAAATCCATCGCCCAGCGGTCGCGGTCTAGCGCCGGCGTGGCCTGCTCGACATGGTGGCCCAGCGACTCGAGCTGGCGCGCCGTGGCCTCGACGCCATCGATGCAATCGGCATTCATGGCGCCATGGCCGAAAAGCGGCTCGTGCGTGTAGCCCACGCGCAGCCGGCCAGGTTCGACGTCGACCTCTTGCAGGAACGGCCGCGCCCGCAGCGGCGCCGCATAGGGCGCACCGGCATCGGCACCGGCCGTGAGGTCCAGCATGGCGGCGCTGTCACGCACCGAGCGGCTGATCACATGCTCGATCGCGAAGCCGTTCCAGAGTTCGCCTAAGTTAGGGCCGGTGGGCGTGCTGCCGCGGCTGGGCTTGAGGCCGAAGAGCCCGCAGCACGAAGCCGGCACGCGGATCGAGCCGCCACCATCACCGCCGCTGGCCAGTGCCACCATGCGGCCGGCCACCGCCGCCGCCGAGCCACCGCTAGAGCCGCCCGGTGAATGCGCCAGCGACCACGGGTTGCGCGTCGCCCCGCCGCAGCGCGGCTCGGTGTAGGGCGTGAGGCCGAACTCCGGCGTGTTGCTTCGTCCGACGATGACCAGGCCGGCCCGGCGAAACCGGCGCACGAGTTCGCTGTCGACCGGCATCGGCAGCACGGCCAGCAAGCGGTTGCCGCTGCCCGTGGGCTCGCCGGCAAGGGTCGAAATCAGGTCCTTGACGAGAAACGGCACGCCGGCAAAGGGTGCCGCGCGATCAACCTGCGCGGCTTCGGTGCGGGCCTGTTCGTAGCGGGTGCGCACCACGGCGTTGAGCGTCGGGTTGTGGGCCGTGATGCGCGCGATGGCGGCGTCGAGCAGCTCGACGGGCGCGACCTCGCCGCGCCGCACCAGGGCGGCCAGGCCCAGGCCATCGTGGCGGGTGTATTCCTCCTGCGACAACATCGGCAATGCCTCCGGGAAGGATAGATGCTATAGATGCCTCCCTCCTTAAGGGCTGAGGAATTGTGACACTGCGATAGAACAGCCGTCAATCAGGAAGGAAACTCCAGCATGGGTTAGATCTCAATGCTGTTCGTTTAAGCCCGAACGGTTTTAGGTTTAACCGAACAGTATTGAGACCCCTGACCCCTTTCACCGTGCTGTGTAAATGGGTGCGGGCCTGGGGGCGGGAAGTGGCATGACGGACTTTACTGTAGAAGACGTAAACAGCATTTTCGCAGTTTGGGCGACTGCATAACGTCTCTCACAAGACGAGTCGCCTCAGGTTTTACTCGGAACTTCCACCTTGCCGCCCAAATGCATGCCCGAATCCAGCAGCACCAGCTCGCCGGTGACGGTGCGGGCACCGTCGATCAGCCAGACCACCGCCTCGGCCACGTCTTCGGGGGTGCAGGCACGGCCCAGTGGCGTGGCTTTTTCGTACGTGGCTTTGACCTTCTCAAAACCCTCTTGCCCAATACCATCCACAAACCAGCGAGTGGTGATCAGGCCCGGGCAGACTGCATTGACACGGATTTCAGGCGCCAAAGCGCGGGCCAGATACAAAGTCATGGCGTTAACCGCGCCCTTGGACGCAATGTAGGGCACCGAAGAGCCAATGCCCAGCGCGCCAGCAATGGACGACACATTGACAATGCCGCCGCCCGCCGTCTTGAGATGCGGCGCGCAAGCCCGTACCATCTGAAAAGTCCCCACCGTGTTGACGCCCAGAATGCGTTGAAAAACCGCCGCGTCGAGCACGTCCCAGTTGGCCGCGCCACTGAAGGTAGACACCCCCGCATTGTTCACCAGCGCGTCAATGCGTCCCCAGCGTGCTACCGCTGCTGCGGCCAGCGCTCTGCAGTCTGCGTCCTCGGCCACGTCAGCTCGCACCAGCAAGGTGTCTGCCCCAGCCTCTGCACATGCCGCTTGCGAGGCTCTGGCTTCCGTCTCGCTTTTGGAATAGTTGATTAACACGTCGTACCCGCGCCGCGCCAACAGCAACGCTGTCGCAGCACCGACTCCTGTGGCTGAACCGGTGACGATGGCAACTTTGCGTGTAGTCATGGACATTTGCTCCTTAAAATCTCGGTAAGTCCGGGTGCTTCATCTGCCCGCCGCGCACCAGCATCTTGCCCTATTCGGCGCAGTAAAAAGCACGGGGTGGATCATCTCATGGAGTCGGGGCGTGGTTAAAACGTCAAGCATTCAGGTAGACGTAGACGCTTGCCCGCGAGATACCAAGCGTTTCGGCAATCTGAACTTTCGACACTCCATCAGTCGCCATCTGCTGCAACTTGGCAATCGCCGCCCTGTCCAGTGCTGGTTTTCTCCCCTTGTATAGCTTCTTGGTTTTGGCAATGGCGATGCCCTCACGCTGCCGCTCCTTGATCAGCGCACGCTCAAATTGACTCACAGCGCCCAGCAACTGCAACATGAGAGTGGAGTACGCGGTTTTGTGTGCGTCAGCACCTGTCGCAGGAGGCTCGAAAGTCAGGGTTTCTTTGACAAACGTGACGCTGATGCCCCTGCCAGTCAGCCGCTCCACCACCTCTTGCAAATCGCGTAGTGAGCGCGAAAGCCGGTCCATGCTGTGTACATAGATATGGTCACCCTCGCGTACAAACTCGAACATTGCTTGAAGTTGGGGCCGATTGGTATCTTTGCCGCTGGCCTTGTCCGCAAAAGTTTTATCCAAAACCACACCGTCAAGTTGGCGTGCATCATTTTGGTCAACACTGGAAACGCGCACATAGCCAATACGCTTGCCGCTGCTGGTGGTCTTCGCTGCACTCATTTCGAACTCCATTTTCAAATAGTTTACTGTCCATTTGAAGTTTAAGAGTTTTTCTGGATTATGTCAATGAATAGAAATATGGAGTCTATTTGGACACTATTGGTGCGTGCCGCAACCGTCTATTTAGCGTGTACTTCAGATGGATTAATGGCTTTCGGACGGTGTTGGCAATCGCCATTCGAGAAAGCCGATCCAAAGCCGTTAAAACGCCGCTGGCAGTGCCAAAAATAGCCACTGGTAGTGTCGTCGGTGCTTTTGGGCCGGACTGCAACGGGCAAAGGCCGAAGGCAAGATACTCGGACGACCCAGCAAAACGTCGCCAGAGCAGCGTAAGGCGATTCTTGATGAGTTAAGGTCGTGGTGAGTCTGTGAGCGCAATGGCGAGGCTCTACGGGGTTTCCAGGGCGAGCATTATCGGCATCCGAACTAGAGAGCTGATGGCGCCATCTAATGCTTAATGTGAATATTCAGCGATGGCTTCCACAAAAGATTGTCGCCGGTGGACACGAGCGCAAAGCGCCATTTAGCGGGCAGCGTGCCCGGCATGACCGCGCTGGTGGAGGGCAGTGCTACGGCCGGTGTTTACATGCGAGGGTGTGGACGCTATGCCGGATTGGGATATG
>JBCKNC010000063.1:0-14764 GCA_038902915.1 Polaromonas sp. | reverse complement strand
CAGCTCAAAGCCGACAAGCCAACGCTGGAGGCGGAACAGCGGGCCGGTCGCGCCCTGCTGTGGGACAAAAACCTCAACCGCGCCGAACAGGCCGAGTACCTTGATGCCAGCGTCGCGCAGCAGGCCTACGTTTACGGCACTAGCGGCCACAGCAACAGCAAATAACGGCTAGCCAGCCAGCCGCAGAAAATCCGCCCTTTCAGTTTATTGGGCGCAGTCATGTCCTCCATCTCAGCACCATTCGAGCAAAGCCTACTGCCACCGGCCGTTTCAGGGCCTAATACGCCAGATATGCCCGGTATGCCCGGTATGCCTGCCGTGATTGACCAGGTGGCGCTGGCGCGGCTCTATGGCGAACCGCTGTTTGTGATGCCGCATGACCTGTACATTCCGCCGGATGCATTGCAGGTTTTTCTGGAGGCTTTTGAAGGCCCGCTGGACTTGCTGCTGTATCTGATTCGCAAGCAGAACTTCAATATTCTCGACATCCCGATGGCGGCGGTGACGCGCCAGTACCTAGTCTACGTTGACGAAATCCGCACCACCAATCTGGAGCTGGCGGCTGAATATCTGCTGATGGCCGCGATGCTGATTGAGATCAAATCGCGCATGTTGCTGCCCCCCAAAAGGCAGGCTGAAGGCCAGGAAGCCGAAGACCCGCGCGCCGAGCTGGTGCGCCGCCTGCTGGAGTACGAGCAGATCAAGCTGGCTGCCCACAAGCTCAATGAAATGCCGCAGTTTGGCCGCGACTTTTTGCGGGCGCAGGTGTATGTTGAACAGTCGCTTGCGCCGCGCTTTCCGGATGTGAATGTGGTCGATTTGCAGGAGGCCTGGCAGGGCATCGTCAAACGCGCAAGGCTGGTGCAGCACCACGTCATCAGCCGTGAAGAACTCTCGGTACGCGAGCACATGAGCATTGTTTTGCGCAAACTGCAAGGTCGCAAGTTCCTGGAGTTTGAAGACCTGTTTGATGCAACGCGCGGCATGGGCGTGCTGGTGGTGACCTTTCTTGCCCTGCTTGAATTGTCAAAAGAAGGGCTGCTGGACGTGACCCAGGCCGAGGCCTTTGCTCCGATATACGTGCGGCTTGCCTACACGCTGGCTTAATAATGCAGCCCCCACGTCCGACACAACACTCTTTTGACGTCCTCATCATTGGCAGTGGCCTGGCAGGCCTGACCGCCGCGCTGCTGCTGGCCCCCGGCCGGCGTGTGGCGGTGATGACCAAGCGCGAACTCAGTGACGGCTCCAGCGGCTGGGCACAGGGCGGCATGGCTGCCGTGCTGGCCGAAGGCGACACGCTGGAGCAACACATCAGCGACACCCTGATTGCCGGCGCAGGCCTGTGCGACCTGGCCGCCGTGCGCGCCGTGGTCGAAGGCGCACCCGAAGCGATTGCCTGGCTGCGCGCACTGGGCGTGCCTTTTTCAGAGGACAGTGAACACCCTGGCGAGCTGCACCTGACGCGCGAAGGCGGCCACAGCCAGCGCCGCATCGTGCACGCCGCCGACGCCACCGGTGCGGCCGTGCAACGCACGCTGATAGAGCGGGTGCGGCGCACCCCCAACATCACCGTGTTTGAGCACCACATGCTGGTCGATCTGATCACCGACCGCCAGCTTAAACGCCTAGGAGCCTGTCGGGCTTTGGGCATCGATAGCGAAAAAGAGCCCCAGCGAGGACAGTTTTTGCCGGATTTGCAGGCCCATAGCCCAGCTATGGGACAAAAAGCCGGTGAAAAATGGACCGCTGCGACGCTTTTGCAGCCGATGCTCCCAAAGTCCGACAGGCTCCTAGCCACCCAATGCCATGGCGCTTATGCGCTGGATGTAAACACCGGCAGAGTCGCCACCTTCAGCGCCGGCCACACCCTACTGGCCACAGGCGGCGCGAGCAAGGTTTACCTGTATTCGACCAACCCCGACACCGCCACCGGCGACGGCATCGCCGCTGCCTGGCGCGCCGGCTGCCGCGTCAGCAACATGGAGTTCATCCAGTTCCACCCGACCTGCCTGTACCACCCGGACGCCAAGTCTTTCTTGATCTCCGAAGCGGTGCGCGGCGAAGGCGGCCAGTTGCTACTGCCACCCTCAGCCGGAGGCGCGCGTTTCATGCCCGCGCACGATGAGCGTGCCGAACTGGCGCCGCGCGACGTGGTGGCCCGGGCGATTGATTTCGAGATGAAAAAGCACGGACTGGACTGCGTCTATCTGGACATTTCGCACAAGAGTCCGGCGTTTTTGCGCGAGCACTTCCCCAACATCCTGCAGCGCTGCGCAGAGCTGGGCATCGACATCACCAGGCAGCCGATTCCAGTCGTGCCTGCGGCTCACTACACCTGCGGCGGTGTGCAGACCGACCTGGCCGGACGTACCGACGTAACTGGCCTATATGCGATTGGCGAGACTGCCTGCACCGGCCTGCACGGTGCCAACCGCCTGGCCAGCAATTCGCTGGTCGAATGCGTGGTGCTGGCCCGCGCCACCGCCCAGGCCATCGAAGCGATGGAAAGCACCGAAAGCGGCCAGCCCACGCGCGTCACGGCGCTGCCTGCCTGGGATGAAAGCCAGGTCACCGATGCCGATGAAGCCGTGGTGATCTCGCACAACTGGGACGAGCTTCGCCGCTTCATGTGGAACTACGTCGGCATCGTACGCACGACAAAAAGACTGGAGCGTGCAGCCCGCCGGATTGCGCTGTTGCAAGCGGAAATAGACGAGTTCTACGCCAACTTTCGGGTCAGCCGCGACCTGCTGGAGTTGCGCAACCTCGTACAGGTAGCTGATCTGATTGTGCGCTCAGCCCACAGCCGCCACGAAAGTCGTGGCCTTCACTTCAGCCGGGACTACACCGGGACTGCAAGCATCACCGCGCCGACGGTGCTGCACCCCTGAGCAGAGCAGAGCAGTGCACTGCCAGCCGTAGCTATCAGGCGGTACGCACGACATCAGGCTGCACCCATGTTGGGCACCAGACTACCCGGTTTGGCGGCATGCCTGTGCGCCATGGCGGCAGTCAAACCCAGCATACGGTCTATTGGCAGCCTTGCACGCAAGCCCAGGGCTGTATCGACCAGCACTTCATTGGCTCCGGTCTCCAGTACCTGCGCCAGCCCGGCCAGGCCGTTCATGGCCATCCACGGACAGTGCGCACAGCTTTTGCAGGTGGCGCTGTTGCCGGCGGTGGGCGCTTCAATGAATGTCTTACCGGGGTTGAGCTTGCGCAGCTTGTGCATCATGCCGTTGTCGGTAGCGACAATAAATTCCGTGGCATCCAGTTCGCGGGCGGCCTTCAGGATGGCCGAGGTCGAACCCACCGCATCGGCCAGCGCCACTACGTCCGCCGGAGATTCTGGATGGACCAGCACCTTGGCCAAGGGGTGCTCTTTCATCAGGGCCTGCAGCTCGAAGGCCTTGAATTCGTCGTGCACGATGCAGGCGCCATTCCACATCACCATGTCGGCGCCGGTTTCACGCTGGATGTAGCCGCCCAGGTGCCGGTCAGGCGCCCAGAGAATTTTCTGGCCTTGCGCCTTCAGGTGCGCCACGACATCCAGTGCGCAGCTCGATGTCACCAGCCAGTCAGCCCGTGCCTTGACGGCGGCGCTGGTGTTGGCGTACACCACCACGGTGCGGTCAGGGTGGGCGTCGCAGAACGCACTGAACGCGTCGATGGGGCAGCCCAGGTCGAGCGAACAGGTGGCATCCAGGTCGGGCATCAGCACTCGCTTTTCGGGCGACAGGATCTTGGCAGTTTCGCCCATGAAACGCACGCCCGAGACCACCAGCGTCTGCGCGGCGTGGTCGCGGCCAAAACGCGCCATTTCCAGCGAATCCGACACGATGCCGCCGGTTTCTTCAGACAGATCCTGCAAATCGGGGTGTACGTAGTAGTGCGACACCATGACCGCATTGCGTTCTTTCAGCAGGCTGCGGATGCGGTCTTTCAGAACGGCGCGCTCAGGCAGAGTTGGCTCGACCGGCACGCGCGCCCAGGCGTGGTGGCTGGAGCAACTGGCCGATTCGGGCAGAGGCTGCTCGTATTCGACATTGATCCGGGAAATGACGGAAGTGCTCATCACGCGTCTCCTTGTGGCGCATCCATGCGCATCGAAAAATCAATCGCCTGCACATCCTTGGTCAGGGTGCCAATGGAAATGCGGTCAACGCCGGTTTCTGCAAGGGCGCGCAGGCTGCTGAGCGTGACGCCGCCCGAAATTTCCAGAATCGCCCGGCCCGCGTTGATGCGCACCGCCTCTTTCAAATCCGGCAGGCTCATATTGTCGAGCAGCACCATGCGGGCACCGGCCTTAAGCGCCTGGGCCAACTCATCCAGGTTCTCGACTTCAATCTCGACGAAATCGGCCTGTGCGCCTATCTGAGCTGCCTGCACCAGCACCTGCGCAATGCCGCCGGCAGCAGCAATATGGTTTTCCTTGATCAGCACGGCATCGTACAAACCGACGCGGTGATTGACTCCACCACCTGTCAAGACTGCGTATTTCTGGGCCAGGCGCAAACCCGGCAGGGTTTTACGGGTGTCCACGATGACGGCAGGTGTACCCGCCACCAGGGCAACATAAGTCGCTGTTTTGGTAGCAACTGCGCTTAAAAGCTGTAAAAAGTTCAGTGCCGTCCGCTCGGCCGAGAGCAGCGCCCGTGCCCGACCCCGCACTTCCAACACCACCTGGTTGACCTCACAACGTTCGCCGTCCCTGACATGCCAGACCAGACTGGCCTGCGGATCAAGCTGCTGCATGGTCGCTTGCACCCAGGCGCTGCCGCACAATACGGCGCTGTCGCGCGCCAACACCTGCGCCCTGGCCTCAAGTGCGGGGTCTATCAAGGCCGCCGTCAAATCGCCGGTACCCATGTCCTCGGCCAACGCACGGGCGGCATCGGCCTGGGCCAACTTGTAAATAGCTCCGGGGGAGAAATCAAATGACTTTTTCATAAGCAATCTAAAAAAACAACACCTCTGACAGTACTCTAAACTAACAGGTTGACTTGGGGCGCGCTGGCGTACCTCAAAAAACTTCGCGAATGTTACAGCCTAAACAAGATTGCAAAATATTTAGTGCTTGGTCGTTGTAAAAGCCAACATCCCAAAAACTGAATTCACCCTGACCCCATCATGATCAGAACCCTGCTCAAATCCAAAATCCACCGCGCGGCCGTAGGCGACCTGGTCATCATTGCAGTCTTTGCCCAGGTACATGAGGACCAGGTAGCCGGCTTCAAGCCCAAACTGGTGTTTGTCAACCCGGATAATCGCATCTAGGAAGATCGCTCGACCATTCCCGTTCAGAGCGCGTAAACCAGCATCACACCGAATCACATCAAGGAACAAAACATGACCGCTGCCACAGCCATTGAGCAAACCATTACCCTGCACCGGCCAGCCGCCGTCCGCCAGCCCGCCGTCAACGTCCCCGAGCCACGCTGGAGCGTGGACGCGATTGAGGCGCTGTTCAATCTGCCCTTTCCCGAGCTGATGCATCAGGCGCAAATCGTACACCGTGACAACTTCAACCCCACGCATGTTGAATTTGCCACTCTGCTATCGGTCAAAACCGGCGGCTGCCCCGAAGACTGCGGCTATTGCCCGCAGGCCGCACGCTATCACACCGGCGTTGAGGCCAGCAAGCTGATGGAACCGGCCGAGGTGTTGCTGGCCGCACAGCGCGCCCAAGCCGCAGGCGCCACCCGTTTCTGCATGGGCGCGGCCTGGCGCGGTCCGAAAGACCGCGACATTGAAAAAGTTGCCGAGCTGATCCGTACCGTCAAGGCGCTGGGACTGGAGACCTGCGCCACCCTCGGCATGCTGGAAGACGGCCACGCCCAGACGCTGCAAAGCGCCGGCCTCGATTACTACAACCACAACCTGGACAGCGCGCCCGATTTTTATGGCGACATCATCACCACGCGCGACTACCAGGACCGGCTCGACACGCTGGCGCGCGTGCGCAGCGCCGGGGTCAAGGTCTGCTGCGGCGGCATTGTCGGCTTGGGCGAAACGCGCCGCCAACGCGCCGGCCTGGTGGCTGCACTGGCCAACCTCACGCCCTACCCCGAAGCGGTGCCCATCAACAACCTGGTCAAGATTGAAGGCACGCCGCTGGCCAATCAGGCTGATCTCGACCCGTTTGAATTTGTCCGCACCATTGCCGTGGCCCGCATCACCATGCCGACGGCGAGCGTGCGCCTGTCGGCCGGCCGCCAGCAGATGGGCGACGCGGTGCAGGCGCTGTGTTTCCTGGCCGGCGCCAACTCGATTTTTTACGGCGACAAGTTGCTGACCACCGGTAACCCCGACACCGAAGCCGACGTAAGTTTGCTGGCGCGGCTGGGCATGACACGCTCGGCACCCGAAGCTGGCGAGCCAAATGTGCAAGTTATTTCTGAACGAGCCCTTAGCACTCAAATTCTGGAGTACCCATGAACCAACCTTCTGGCAATGCCGCCACGGTTTCTGCTGCCACCCCTTACGGCACCTTTCCCCCTTCATCGGCAACCTCAGCGCGTAAACCCATCAGCCTGCCGCGCCTGCGCGAAATGCACACCCAGGGCGAAAAAATCGTCATGCTGACTGCATACGATGCCACCTTTGCGGCTGTAGCAGATAGCGCTGGTGTTGAATGCATTCTGGTGGGTGATTCGCTCGGCATGGTTTGCCAGGGCTTGAGCAGCACGGTTGGCGTGACGCTGGAGACCATGCGGCATCACACCGAATGCGTGGCCAATGGCCTGCGCCGCGCACAAGGCACGGCCTGGCTGATTGGCGATTTGCCCTTCGGCACTTACCATGAGTCAAAAGAGCAGGCCCTGCGCAGCGCCGTGACCTTGATGCAGGCCGGTGCCCATATGGTCAAGTTAGAGGGCGGCGGCTGGACAGTGGAGGTTGTGCGCTTTCTGGTCGAGCGCGGCATTCCGGTCTGCGCGCATCTGGGCCTGACACCGCAAAGCGTACACGCCCTGGGTGGCTACCGCGTGCAGGGTAAAACCGATGCAGCTGCTGCTGTTCTGCGGCGTGAAGCCAGCGCGCTGCAAGACGCAGGTGCCGCCATGCTGGTGCTGGAGATGGTGTCCGCCGCACTGTCGCTGGAGATCACGCAACTGCTGACGCACTGCCCGACGATAGGCATAGGTGCTGGCAACGGCACGTCTGGCCAGGTGCTGGTGCTGCACGACATGCTGGGCATGAACCTGGGCAAGATGTCAAAGTTTGTGCGCAACTTCATGCAAGGCCCAGACAACAAAACTGCCAGCGTGCAGGGGGCCATGGCCGCTTATGTTCAGGCTGTCAAAGACGGCAGCTTTCCGGATAATGCCACCCATGCGTGGTAGCTAGTAGAGAGCAGCAAAGAGCAACATGCACATCGTCCACACCATCGCCGAGCTACGGGGCACGTTAAGCGGCTTCAAACGCCCATCGTTCGTGCCCACCATGGGCAACCTGCACGACGGCCACATCGCCCTCGTCAAACAGGCCAAGCCGCTGGGCGACGTGACGGTCTCAAGCATTTTCGTCAACCGCCTGCAGTTTGCGCCGCACGAAGACTTTGACAGCTACCCGCGCACGCTAGCCACCGATGCCCAGCGGCTAGAGGCGGCTGGCTGCAACGTGCTGTTTGCCCCGCGTGAAAAAGAGCTTTACCCCGAGCCGCAAACCTACAAAATACACCCCGCAACCGACCTCGGCGACATGCTTGAAGGCCACTTCAGGCCCGGGTTTTTTATCGGTGTCAGCACCGTCGTGCTGAAACTTTTTTCATGCGTC
This sequence comes from Polaromonas sp., assembly GCA_038902915.1. Taxonomy (GTDB): domain Bacteria; phylum Pseudomonadota; class Gammaproteobacteria; order Burkholderiales; family Burkholderiaceae_C; genus Polaromonas. Next base: position 6,985 of record JBCKNC010000063.1, on the reverse strand, counting down.
TTCGCCGGTATGCCCTCTGGCGTGGCGGCCTTGGGCAAAAAAGATTACCAGCAGGTTCTGGTGGTGCGCCGCATGGTGCAGCAGTTTGCGCTGCCGATTGAAATTCTGGCCGGTGAAACCCAGCGCGCCGACGACGGCCTAGCGCTGTCGTCACGCAACGGCTACCTGAGCCCGGCCGAACGCCTGGAAGCGGCGGAGCTGTCAAAGGCCTTGCGTGCCCTAGGCGCAGCCGCCAAAGCCACCACGGCGGCCGATCTGCCCGCGCTGGAAGCCCAGGCCATGCAGGCACTGGCCAGGCGCGGCTGGAAACCCGACTACCTCACCGTCCGCCGCCGCGCCGACCTGATGCCGCCGCACGGCGTTGCTGACGAGCCGCTGGTGGTACTGGGTGCCGCCAGGCTGGGCAGTACGCGGCTGATTGATAACCTGGAAATCTAATTTTTAGTAACTACTCAGGTTCCTGTAGGGTGGGCATCGCCCACGCAATCCACGACTTGGCCCGATTCATGAAGCCAGCGTGGGCAGTGCCCACCCTACGAATCAGCAAGACCTGAATAGCTACCTAAAAAATGAAATTGAGGCCTGCACACGTCATGCATGACGCACCGTAGCTGCAATTCACACCGGCATACGGCTTCGCGCCTAACAGCAGCGTGTTCATGAGTGCCTGGGGATTCCCCATATTCAAGGGGTCAAACGGGTTCAAAGAGGTGATTTTGCGCTATGCGCAAAAAATGCTTCTGCAAGCACGCTCCAGCCACTAGACTTGGGTCACAACAACAACCCCCGGCGCAAGCCCAACAAACCACCCCATGTGCCCCATCGAAACTCCGGCTCAACCGGCCGTTATTCACGGCCCGCAAACCAGCGCCCAGCGCCTTGCCAGGCAATGGCCGGCAGAAGGCTTTACCCGCGCACCCTATTGGGTCTATAGCGATGCGGACATCTATGCGCAGGAACAGGCAAGAATCTTTCGCGGCAAGACCTGGAACTACCTGGGCCTGGAAGCCGAAGTTCCTGGAGCCAGTGATTACAAGACGACTTATATCGGCGAGACATCGGTGCTGCTGACACGCGCCGAAGACGGCTCGCTGAATGCGCTGGTCAACCGTTGCGCGCACCGGGGCAACATGATCTGCCGCGAGGCTTTTGGCAGCGCCAAAAAGCTCACTTGCGTCTATCACGCCTGGAACTACAACCTCAAGGGCGACCTGACCCATGCAGCATTCAGCAAGGGACTGCGCGGTGAAGGCGGCCTGCCAAAGGATTTCGACATGGCCGAGCACGGCTTGCAAAAACTGCGCGTGGCCACGCTGTGCGGCCTGGTGTTTGCGACTTTCTCTGCAGAAACCGTGCCGCTGGAAGAATGGCTGGGCGACGTGGCGGCCGGCATACGCCGCGTGCTGCACAAGCCGCTCAAGGTGCTTGGCTATGACACCCAGCGCATCCACGCGAACTGGAAGGCCTATCACGAGAACACGCGCGATTCGTACCACGCGAATATCCTGCACACGTTCTACGGTACCTTCGGGCTGTCGCGCCAGTCGCAGGAGTCGGGCATGGTGCTGGACAGCGCTGGCCGGCATGTTTACTTTTATACCAAGGCGGGAACCGAAAAGGGCAGTGCAGAAGACAAGGCAGCGACGGATGCGCTGCGTTCGAACAATGACCAGTTGACGCTGGAAGACCCGGGCATCCTCAAATGGCGCGACGAATTCGGCGATGGCGTCAGCGTGCAGATCCTGACGACCTACCCGTCCTTCGTGCTGCACCAGATTGCCAATAGCCTGGCGACGCGGCAATTGCTGCCCAAGGGACCCACACAGGCGGATCTGGTCTGGACCTATTTCGGCTTTGCAGATGACGACGAAGAAACCACACGGGTGCGCCTGATGCAGGCCAACCTGGCCGGTTCTGCGGGCATGATCTCGGTGGAGGACGCCGTCGTCTGCGAAATGATACAACGCGCCATGGGTGATGGCCAGGAGGGCAGCTCCTTCATAGAGATGGGCGGCCGCGAACTGGACAGTGGCGGCGCCAGCAAACTGTCCGAGCGCGCCATCCGCAATTTCTGGCACAACTACCGACTGGACATGGACCTGTGATGAACGCACCTGTCAACACCCTGCATCCCACCCTGGCCCGTCCTCACGAACAGCACTTTCGCGCCGTTGAAAACCTGATTTACGAATGGGCCCGTGCGATCGACGAAAACCGGGTCGAGGCGATTTGCGAACTGCTGGCTCCGCAGGGGCGCTACAGCGTCACGTCGCGCTTTAACCATGACCGGCAGTTGCCGATGGCCGTCATCAATTGCCACAGCGCGGCCCAATTGCGCGATCGCATCGAATCGATGCGCATCGCCAACATCTATGAGCCGCACCATTACCGGCACATGATCTCCGGCGTGCAGATTACCGGTGAGGAACAGGGCGCGCTGGTAGTGCGTTCCAACTACCTCATAGTCCGCACCATGGAGCTCGATGGCGAGATGATGATTTATTCCACCGGGCACTGCCACGACCTGGTCGATGTGATGCCGGAAAGTGTATGCTTCAGGAGCCGTCAATTCATCTACGACTCACGTGCGATTGAAACCCTGATGGTCATCCCCCTCTAAGGTAAGGCAACTCATGCAGACACCGCAAAAAAATCGCCGTCAGTTCATGGCCGCATCACTGGCGCTGGGTGCCGGCTGGCCGGCCAGCGGGGCACTGGCCCAGGCCGGTGGCGCGTGGCCGCAAAAACCCATACGCATCGTGGTGCCCAACCCGGCGGGCGGCGCAGCCGATTTGGTTCCGCGCCTGATTGCCGAACAACTGGGCATCAAGCTCGGCCAGTCCATCATCATCGAGAACCGGCCAGGTGCTGCCGGCAATATCGCTGCGGAATACCTTTTTAACGCCAATCCCGACGGCTACACACTGATGGCCGCACCGCCGCCGACACTGTCCATCAACGTCAGTCTCTACCCCAAACTGAACTACGACCCGGCAAAATTCGTACCCATCACTGTCCTGGCACTGGTGCCGAACACGCTGACGATCCATCCGTCACTGCCCGTGCAAACTGTCCAGGAGTTCATCGCCTATGCCAAAGCCAATCCCGACAAACTCAGCTACGCGTCCCAGGGCAACGGTTCAACAGCACACCTGACGGCGGAACTCTTCAAGCTCAAAACCGGCACACGCATGCTGCATGTACCTTACAAGGGAGATGCGCCCGCCATAGCTGACCTGCTGGCAGGCCATGTCAACGTCATGTTCGGCAATGTCGCAGCTTTGGCTGCACATGTGCAAAGCGGCAAGCTGCGGCTGCTGGCAGTTACCAGCAGCAAGCGGCTGGCGTCCATGCCCGACATTCCAGCCCTCAACGAGATCGTGCCCGGCGTCGTTGCAGTAGCCTGGTTTGGGCTGGTGGCGCCGCCGCGCACACCGCCTGCAATTGCGGCCCGCCTGTCGGCTACCGTGGCCGAGATCCTCCGGTCACCAGACATTGCCCGGCGCTATGCCGAAGTCGGGCTCCTAGCAGTAGGCAACACCCCCGACGAAATGGCGGCATGGATGAAGGAAGACACCGAACGCTGGCGCGCCGTCATCAAGGCCGGCAATATCAGCGTCGATTAAAGGCCCAGCTCGTTGGTCGGTTCGCGCTCCATCAGCGCAGCCACCGCATCAAGCGGCGTGATCTTGCCGTCCAGCAAGGCAACCACGGCTTGCGAAATAGGCATTTCCACGCCCAGGCTGGTGGCGCGCTGAAGCACCGTACGGGCGCAATAAACGCCTTCGGGCACGTGCCCCAGCGAGGCCACCGCTTCAGCCAATGTTTTGCCCTGCGCCAGTGCCAGGCCGACCTTGCGGTTGCGGCTCAAATCGCCCGTCGCCGTCAGCACCAGGTCACCCAGACCGGACAGGCCAGTAAAAGTCTCAGCACGCGCGCCCAGCGCCACGCCGAGGCGCGTCATTTCAGCCAGACCACGGGTAATCAGCGCGGCCCGGGCATTCAGGCCAAGTTGCAGGCCATCACACAGGCCAGTGGCAATCGCCAGCACGTTTTTCACAGCCCCGCCTACTTCCACACCCACGATGTCGTCATTGGCGTAAACGCGCACGGTCGGGCTGTGAAAGGCTTTGACCAGCGCATCGCGCACCTCGGCATGTGTACTGGCGGCCACCAGCGCCGTCGGATGGCCGCGCGCAACTTCTTGCGCAAAACTCGGGCCGCTCAAGATGCCTGCTCTTAAATTAATAGCCACTTGCGCGCGTATTTCATGCATCAGCAAGCCGTAGGGTGCATCAACTGGGGCTTCAAAGCCTTTGCTCAACCAGGCCACGGGCACGTTGACCTGCCGCAGCCCTTGCAACATGCCGCGCACACCGGATACAGGCGTGGCGATGATGATGAGGTCTTGCCCCTGCACAGCATCAGCCAGGGTTTTGTTGCCGCCTATGAGCTTGAGGCTGTCAGGCACGCCAACACCCGGCAGGTAGCGAGTGTTGCTGCGCGTGTTGTGGATGGAGGTCATCAGCGCTTCATCGCGACCCCAGAGTGTGACCTGATGCGCGATTAGTTGTGGATTGCTGCGGTGGCTGGATGCAGCGCTGATGGCCAGCGCCGTACCCCAGGCACCGGCACCGAGGATGATGATTTTCATGCGGCGATCAATGCAGTGAAAGCCATCACATCCACCGGTTTATTCCATTTCCAGATCGATACGAGATTAGGCGCGAAGCCGCAGGCAGTGCTGTAGCACGGCAAGGCGAAGCAACAACATATCGTATTGATCTGGAATGGAATTAAACGATGATTTGTGGCGCAGCCGGAGCGGTTGCAGCGGCGGCGGCCTGGGCCTGCTGCTGCTCGTACATCGCCTGGAAGTTGATCTCTGACAGGTGCACCGGGGGAAAACCGCCGCGCTGAATCAGGTCTGCCACGTTGCCGCGCAGATAGGGATAAACGATTTGCGGGCAGGCGATGCCCATGATCTGGCTCATCTGTTCTTGCGGCAAATTGCGAATCTCGAAAATACCGGCTTGCGTGACCTCCACCAGAAACACGGTTTTGTCCTTGACCTTGGTCTGCACGGTGGCGGTGACGCTAACTTCAAAAATGCCATCAGCCACCGGCGCAGCGTTCACGCCCAGCTGGATATCTACGGTGGGGGATTCCTGCTCCAGCAGGATGGCGGGTGAATTGGGTTGCTCCAACGACGCCTCCTTGAGGTAGACGCGTTGAATCTGGAAAACGGGGTCAAGAGCGGCTTCTGCCATGGGAAACTTTCGGATGATTGTTTTGAGGAAATGATGGCCACTCACAAGACGAATCGAGCGGGCGCTGGCGAATTATCTCAGGTGGCGTCTACCCGGCATTTACCCGGTTTTTACCCGGCCTTTATGCAGCATTCAGCAAAGGCATCAAGCCGCCCTTGCCATCGAGTGCCACCAAGTCATCACAGCCGCCCACATGGGTCGCACCAATGAAAATCTGCGGCACGGTGCGGCGGCCAGTGATCTGCATCATGGTCTGGCGCTCGTCGGGCTGCAGGTCAACGCGGATTTCAATGAGCTCTGCTACGCCGCGTTGCTTGAGGAAATGCTTGGCATGGCTGCAGTAAGGGCAGCTGCCGGAGGTATAAATCTTGACGGTTTGCATTCGTAAATCTCGTGGAAGCGTGGGATAAAAATCAGGCTTGGGAATCAAGCCTTGGCCAGGGCCTTCTCAACCGGCAGGTTGGCCTCTTTCCAGGCTTTCAGCCCGCCGCCCAGAGCCTGGGCCTGCTCATAACCGAGCTTTTTTGCCACGGCCACAGCGCGGTTCGCCCTGGCACCGGTAGCGCAGACCAGAATCAGCGGCAAACCCTTGTTTTTGACAGCTACGGGCAGCTTTTCTTCAAGCTGCGAAAAAGGCACGTTTTTGGCACCCCCGACGTGGCCCGCCTCGAATTCGTCTGCTTCGCTGACATCAATGACAACGGCTTTTTCGCGGTTAATCAGTGTCACGGCAGCGCTGGCGCTTAAAGCCCCGGCGTTCATGCCGCCGGCAATCATCGGCCAGACCAGCATCCCGCCAGAGGCCAGGGCAATGGAGATCAGCATCCAGTTATCAATCAGAAATTTCACGTTTAAGCCTTTTAAAATTTTTCGACCAAGCCAGTGATTTTATAATGCTGGTTTAACTTTGCCTTTTTGTCCTGATTTAGCCCTCATATTTAATCTTGTTCCTGTCAATTTTCATCTTCCCAAATGCACAAACTTGTACTCATACGCCACGGTGAATCAACCTGGAATCTGGAAAACCGCTTCACTGGCTGGATCGATGTGGACTTGACCGAAACCGGCGTGCAGCAAGCCAAAAACGCCGGCAAACTGCTTAAAAACGAAGGCTATGACTTTGACGTGGCCTACACCAGCGTGCTCAAGCGCGCCACCCGCACCCTGTGGCATACGTTGGACGAAATGGATCGCACCTGGCTGCCCGTGGTGCATAGCTGGCGACTCAATGAGCGGCATTACGGCGGTTTGCAGGGGCTGAACAAGGCCGAAACGGCCAAAAAATACGGCGAAGAACAGGTGTTGATCTGGCGCCGCAGCTACGACATACCACCGCCCCCCATGGATGCCAACGACGAGCGCAGCGAACGCGCCGACCCGCGCTATGCAAAACTGCAAGCTGGGCAAGTGCCTTTGACCGAATGCTTGAAGGACACGGTCGAGCGTGTCATGCCCTTCTGGAACGAGGCCATGGCACCAGCCATCAAGCTTGGCAAGCGCATCGTCGTTGCGGCCCACGGCAACTCGATACGCGCGCTGATCAAATACCTTGACGATGTGTCTGAAGCCGACATTGTTGGCCTGAACATTCCCAATGGCATTCCGCTGGTTTACGAGCTGGACGCGGCGCTCAAACCGTTGCGCCACTACTACCTGGGCGACGCGGCTGCAGTAGCAAAGGCGGTTGCAGCGGTGGCCGCGCAGGGCAAGGCCTG
>JBCKNC010000062.1:0-14788 GCA_038902915.1 Polaromonas sp. | reverse complement strand
AGCTCTTGTAATACGTCCACAGAGCCGTCGTCTTTATTTTTCATCAAATACCGTGACGCCGCCATTAACGGCAACAACAGGGAATTGAAGGATGTCGATTCAATGATGGCAAAGCCCGCGGCCGTAAGCTTCTCGCGAAGCTCCTTATTGGAATAGCGCCTGAAGTGGCACCCTATTTCATCATATTTGCTCCAGAGAAACATGTGCTGGGGTACGCTGAGCACAAAAAAACCACCGGGTTTCAATGCGGCATGAATTTGGCTTATCGCAATTACATCATCGCGAATATGCTCGATAACGTCAAAAGCACCGATGACATCGAACTCCTCCCTGAAAGGAATGGCGCAGGCATCCATCTGAAAGAATGTTACTTCGCGGGTCACCCTTTTTTTAGCGAAATCGATTCCCTCGGATTGAGCCTCGGTAGCATATACTGTCCAGCTCGGAAATGTTTTATGCAACATTTGTAAAACGAAACCTGTCCCACACCCCACCTCCAGATATTTCCCGCTCCGAGGGAAGTGCCGAACGGCCAGCCACTGAATCAGGCGGTTTCTCGCAACGAACCAGAAGTTCCTTGATTCGAGAGATGCCAATTCATCGTACCAGGCCGGGTCGTAGCTATCCCCAGCGCCGGATATGTGCGGCGCAAAGAACACAACATCCCGGGAATTCTCCGGCACCCAGCCGCATTGGCCGCACTTCCAGGCATTCCCTATAATTTCCGCAGAACACGCTAAACAAATCTTCATATATTTACCTAGCTGATGTCGGCGATCATGCCGAAATATCGCTTCCATGCGATGCAATTTGACTGAACAATGGCAATTTTTTCAATTATTTCCTCCGGCAAATTACACAGGTTAGCTGAGCAGTCAAGCATCCGCTTTCCTCGCCAACCCTCGATAATCACGCCCTCCTTGATCGATAATAGGCTGTCGGATCTGAAGTAAATTTTTCCATGTATGCCGAATAGGTGCTAACCGATGGATCAACTTCATTGGCGAGGATATCCAAGAGTTCCTGTGGATTGCACAGCATAAGCAGTGACTGAGCATTGGCCTGTATTAATTCAGCCGCATGATCCGGCAAGCCAAAGCCTTCAAACAGGCATGCCAACTTCAGTAATTTATGCGGCGATAAGTGAGGACATTGAGCACCTCCGCGTGTTCCTGCCGCCATGGGGTCTCTCAAGTAAACCGCATCGCCTTGATAGGGCCGTCCAAACAGCGTTTGTGCCGGCCCATCCCATTCAAACGGGGCAGGCAGTGCCGCCGCAGAATAGCGCCTCATAGACAACCCGAATAAATCAAAGCCCCACTGCCGCATGAGCTTATCCGTGTTGTGAAAGGTGTGATCCGTATCCGCAGTACTCCCATAAAAATTCACCTCCAGGGTATAGCCCAGAACAGGTGAGTTTTGTGTGGAATTTTCCGCAGAGAGAATCACATCCAGATCATAGCCATCGACGTCAACTTTAATGAAATCCAGACCCGATAGTTTTTCTTCCCGCACAAGGTCATCAACCCCTATCTTCGATTTTGGGTCGGCTAATCCAGAGCCTTGCCAATCGTTAAGAACTGCAAGCTTATCTTCTTCCCTTGTTTTGGATTTCAAAATATCTGTGGCGAATTGCGCACTCAGTCTATTCCATGGGTTGCCACCCCAAGGTTCGTTATTGCCTCTTTTTTGGACAAACGGGTGTTGGTCAGGCAAGCCAACAAACGCCGGACGATAGCGCACATTGGGGTTAGTCTCTTTGGCATTGAGACGTTCACACTCATTAACAACCGGATCAATCCCCAACGCCACCAATGATGGGTCGAAGACACGCCAGAACGGCGAAATACCACCGCTACAGCCAACATCCAAAAGCGTAAAGGGTTGGGATGCGAAGGTTTTCTTTTCTACCAATGAACGAGTCATCTTGGTAAAGGCGGAAGTGTAGTCCATGAGAATAGTTCCCGGATAGTCGTTATGGTTAGATTCTACATAGTCAATAACGGGAGGAGGAGCGCCCGGCGAGGCAGAGAAAGCAATGCGTCGCTTTATGCCACTTATGCCATCTTTCTTATAGGTGCTCCACACATGTTTAAATAAACCACGATAGCCGCCACACATTGCTCTTGCATACAGGAGTCCCTTTAACATTATCTTTTCTCGCAATTAATTTCGAAGCGTGATTGCTTTAGGTGTCCTTTTTATTGGCGAGTACTTGCTTGCTCACCCAGGCGTAAGTCGTCCGGATACCATCAATCAGCGATTTGCTGGGTCGCCATCCCAGTTTTTTTTCAATTAATCGGTTGTCGGAGTTCCGGCCACGCACGCCCAAAGGCCCCTCGATGTGTTTGACCGAGACTTTCTTGCCTGAAATACCGATGATCATCTCAGCCAACTGATTGATTGTGACCATCTCGTCGGAGCCAATATTTACAGGCCCCGTCCAGTCTGAACGCGTCAGGCGGAGCGTTGCTTCCAGACACTCATCGACATACATGAACGACCGCGTTTGCTTGCCATCGCCCCAGATTTCAATTGATCCCCCATCCGGAGCCATAGCCACTTTGCGACACAGGGCGGCCGGCGCTTTTTCCCGACCGTCGCTCCAGGAACCTTCTACACCAAAGATATTGTGATAACGCGCCACCCGGACGTCCATGCCGTGGTTTCGCGCAAACGCGAGATAGAGCCGCTCTGAGAAAAGTTTCTCCCAACCATACTCGCTGTCTGGCTGCGCGGGATAGGCCGAATCTTCAGCGCAATTGGGATTGTTTGGATCTACCTGGTTGAACTCCGGATACATACAGGCTGACGAGGAATAGAAAATCCGCTTGTTGTTCCGCTTGCGACAAGCATCGAGCACATTAAGATTGATGGTCGCCGAGTTGTGCATGATGTCGGCATCATGTGTTCCGACGAAGACAAAACCTGCGCCACCCATGTCCGCCGCGAATTGGTATATCTCGTCGAATTTTTGATCAATGGCTTGCCTGCAAACATAGGGGTCACGCAAATCCCCGACCATGAAGTCATCCGCTCTTGTTTCCTCATATCTAGGGTATTTCAGATCAATTCCACGGACCCAGAACCCCTCTGCCTTGAGGCGCTTGACCATGTGAGAACCGATAAATCCACCTGCTCCACAAACTAATACGCGTTTCATTTTTAACTACTCCTTGATGATATTAACCACATTGCGTTATTAACAAAATTACAACAAGTTTTTTCATTACTTATCATTACTTAGGCACGCTCGAGCGCAATGCTTCTAGCTCAGTCAACCATTCCGCAGCCGAGGCATCGCTGGGCATGCGCCAATCGCCGCGCGGCGAGAGCGCGACTGAGCCAACCTTTGGGCCATCGGGCATGGCTGAACGCTTGAATTGTTGACTAAAGAATCTTTTAATAAACACCTCCAGCCAATGCAGTATTGTTGAACGATCATAACGATTCGTAAAGGCCAGCTCGGCCAAGTAAAGTATTTTGGCGGGGCGCTGCCCATGGCGCACCATTTGAAAAAGAAAATAATCATGCAATTCGTAAGGACCAACAATGTCTTCAGTAATTTGTTGAAGCTCCCCATCTGCACCAACGGGAAGAAGCTCCGGTGAAATCGGTGTCGCGCAAATATCGCAAAGTACAGCAGATGTCTCGGCTGAGAATGCAGCCTCGGCGCACCATTCGATGATAAAGCGTACCAATGTTTTGGGCACGCCCACATTGACGTGGTACATCGACATATGGTCACCATTAAAAGTACACCATCCCAATGCAGCCTCGGAGAGATCGCCGGTGCCAACAACAAAACCGTCATGTTTGTTGGCCAGGTTCATCAGGATTTGCGTGCGCTCGCGGGCCTGAGTATTTTCATATGTGACATCCAGCAGATTTTTGTCATGGCCGATGTCTTTAAAATGCTGTTTGACGGCATCGTGTATGGGGATTACCCGCAGCTCGGCGCCGATTAAGCTGACGAGCTCTTCTGCATTGGTTTTCGTGCGTTGGCTAGTACCCAAGCCCGGCATGGTAACGGCGATAATTCCTTTTCGATCTAACCCCAGCAAATCGAAGGCATGAACGGCAACCAAAAGGGCCAAGGTCGAATCGAGTCCGCCGGAAATCCCAATAACGATCTTTTGTGCTGCTGTGTGCTTGAGCCTTTTAGCCAAACCCGTTGACTGAATGGCGAAAATTTCTCGGCAGGTCGAAGCGCGTGCCTGAGGGTCGGATGGCACAAACGGTGTCGGTGAGTTAGACCGCATCGAACCTAGCGGTTCTTGGGTAGAAACTTTGGTCGGGTTGGTGAAATTCACATACTGGAAATCCCGTTTGGGAGCACCCGCAGAAAAAGAACTGCTACAAAGTCGCTCGTGCTGTATTCGATCAAGATCGATATCTGCATAAACAATCTGCGTATCGAAGCGAAAGCGCTCGGACTCGACCAATATTGCACCATTCTCCGCAACCATGCAGTGGCCGGAAAAAACCACGTCCGTGGACGACTCCCCTGGGCCAGACGATGCATAGACATAAGCTGCCAGGCAACGAGCCGACTGCGACCTAACCAAGTCTGTGCGATAAATGCGCTTGCCCAGCAATTCGTTGCTGGCCGAGGGATTAAAAATCAGCGTGGCTCCGGCAAGGGCCTGACCACCGCTGGGTGGCTCGGCCGCCCAAAGATCCTCACAAATCTCAATACCCAATGTGCAGCCCGGCAAATTGCTCGCGACGAAAAGCAGGTTGCTCGCGATCGGTACGGTATGGCCACCGATGTCGATCTGAGTCGGCGCGAGCTTGGCGCCCGAAGTAAACCAGCGCTCCTCATAGAACTCGCCCGTTGTTGGCAAGAACAGCTTAGGCACAATGCCCAATACCCTGCCACCACCCATCAACGCTGCACAGTTATAAAGACGGCCATTCACGGCTAGCGGCAAACCAACAATCGCGTTAATGCCAAACTTTTCTGTGTCAGCAGCCAGCGCCTGAAGTGATTCAAGCGCTCTTTTGATCAGCAACGATTGAGTGAATAGATCGGCACAGGTGTATCCGGTTAGAGACAATTCCGGGAAGAGGGCGATGGAAGCGCCACGTTTTGCCGCAACTTCCATTGCAGCACTGATTTGGGAAGTATTAAAATCCACATCAGCCACGCGCAGCTCGGGAGCGGCTGATGCAACGCGCAGGAAATTAAACATCTCTATGGTGGGATTCATTTCTTGATACCCACAAGAATCCAACTTGGATTGATCCAACACAATCTTTCTAACTGCGGCTGCAACTCAGGCAGAATCAATTCAATCCCAGCGGTCACCCCTTTGACTGATTCAAATTGCGACCGTATCTCTGGGAGTGGACAAAAGTCATGCCACATAATAAACCCACCAGGACGCAAAACCTGCAACGCCTTACGGGTGTCATTAACCACCATTTCCGGCTGATGTCCCCCATCAATCAGGACACTATCAAAAAAATCCGCTGGGTAGTTAGAATTGTCCCATTCACGGCTATCGCAATAGATCTGACAAACTCGATTACCCAAGCCCTTTCCCTGATAGATACGGCCAATGTAGCCCCCCGCATCGGTGCGATGATAGTTTCTTGCACCCAGTTCATCTTCTCCATAATTCGCAGTAACAATACCTTGAGGAGAATTGCTGGTATCTGTAACACGCTCACCATAGGCCCAAGTCCCATCAGATCGGTTCTCGCCATCTGGCAGATTTATTGTCCAGACGGTTGCAGCGCAAGACTCCACGCAAAGCGAAGTACCCCATCCCTGCCAGGTACCGAACTCCAGATGTCTCAACGGCTGATGAGCCTGATACAGGAATTGAAAGATGGGCGCATCGTCTTCTTCCATTTTCCATTGATCTAATGTCTTTGTTGATGGGTTAGGCGGCAGCTTGTGCGGAGCACGGGAAAACAGCAGGTCGTATAGCCAGTTGGGCAACAGTTTCCCATGCAACGGAAACAATTCACCTAACTGTGCTAACGGTAAAGCATAGGGCGGATGCATGAACTCGTTAATCGTTATCATGGTGCAGGAAAGTTCATTTTGATCGTTTTGTTATGCGAAAGACTATTGATCGCCATTGTAATTAGGTCGATTGGCAAGCGACCTTTGTTCATGGAATATAATTCCGGGAAAACCGATTCGACATACTTCATCATGGTTTTTTCAAATGCCTCCAACTCCCATGATTGATAGTAGCCGAACTTCTTTCCGCCACTTCTTATAAAATCCTCGTAATACTTCAGAATCTGAATCTGAGAATTCAAGCCGGGATTGAGATTCAACAAATCCATGTTTTTTTTTGGAATCGACTGGTAAAAAGGGAGGTGCGATGCCGGACAATATACGTTGCCCTGCGCCTTGGTTTCTGACGTTAGTTCATACTTGAGGGCAGCCAATAGAGTTTTACATTTGCCCTCAATAAAACGATACTCACTGGCATACTCTTTGAACCGGCCTTTCCACTCAAAAGGCTTTCCCTTTCTATTCAGAGGTGCCCCGCTTTCGAAATATGTCCCTACTTCTTCTTTGTGTTTCTCCTCGACCTTCCTTGCATTCTCAACATACGACGATTCAATTGCGCGCCGAAGATTTTCCTCTTGAGGCCGCTTAACACCTATTTTAGAAAGGAACTTCATCAAATTCAGTTCCGGGCTCTCCTTAAAATCTTCAAAACGCAGGATCGAAACATTGCCGTTCAACATCCAAGATTCAATGAAAAATCTCCAGTTATCCACCTGATTTAGTAACGTGACATAGTCCAAAGAATGGATAAATTCATTGAAATTTACCTCAGGATTTCTTCTTCTATATAGTGAATACAAAGCATCCCGTGGATCTCTAACGAACAGGAAGGCTTCCGCTGAAGGGCTCTCTTCGGTTACCCAGTCATGGGTCCACTCCACGATTAGGTCTTCTCTGAAAGTAAACCTCTCCACTTCAGCTAGCACGGGAAAGTGCAACTTCAAATTTGCTTCAGCCTCATGCAGGCGGTAAAAACCATCCTCGCCCTTTATAAAGGTGCCTGGACTCGGCGATGAGCTTCTGCTCACTCTAATGCCGAGGCAGATCAGCGCATTGATCAACCAAGATGCGCCGGACGGCGCTTTGGGAGAAACGATTTTTACTTTACGCCTGGCGTCTCCACCGCACGGCTTGAACATCCATTTAAACATCGATCACCGCTGCATTATTGTAAAGTTGAAATACATCGGCACATGAACCGGCCCCCCAAGCGGCTGGGGTTTGTTGGCGTCAACAGTAAGCACCATTGCCTTTTCGACCCCGTCCCACATCACTGCATTGGAAAAGTCATATTGGTCATTTTCATATATCGCTCCGCCTTTAAAACCAAAAACGCCTATCTGTATTACGTATTCCTGATGCGTCAACGGAATTCTCAATCTAGACGAGGCAATAACTCTCTGACCTGTTTTCACATTCAGCCTGTCGCGGCTTTCAAAATTATGCGCCGCGTATACATCTGATCCGCGCTTGTCCCTGAATACCAGTCCGATTGTCATATCAGAATTAATATCGTTACCGGCCTCCAAATAATAAATGAATTCTAATTCTTCTCCATAAGAGCACCTGGTCACGATCTCGCCATGCAAATTTCTTATTTCAAAACCTTCAATAACAAGGTCTTTATTTCCGTATCTGTCACTTGACTCCAAAGGGGACAATCTGTTCGCACACCAACGAATATCGGCAGAGGTATGTTCAGGGGCATCCGGTGTAGCGCCTAGCTCATCCGAACTTTTTGTTTTCTGCTCCAGAGAGTTCCCGGTTGAATTGTCGAAGACCACTCCCTGCGCTTGCCAGCAGAATTTCTCATATTCCTTGGCAGTAGACATCGCATCACCCCACATCTCAGCATGTCCATCCTTCAACCACAAGGCGCGGCTGCAAATTGAACGAACGGTCGCTATGTCGTGCGAAACAAACAGGATGCTCGTACCGTCGTTAATTAATTGCCTGAGCCGTTTAAAGCATTTCGACTGGAATGGTGCATCCCCCACACCCAATGCCTCATCGACAATCAGGATTTCAGGATCAACGCATGTGTTCACGGCAAAGGCAAGGCGCATCAGCATCCCGGAACTGTAGACCTTGGTTGGTTGCTCAAGAAAATCACCAATGTCCGCAAAGGCGGCAATTTCGTCGAATTTTTTATCGGTTTCTTCCTGAGTGAGCCCTAGCACGGAAGCGTTCATGTACACATTTTCTCGTCCGGTGAATTCCGGGTTGAAGCCGCTGCCCAGTTCCAGCAGAGCTGCTACGGTATCTTCGACTTCTACTGATCCAGTGGTTGGCGAGAGCGTTCCGCAAATCAGTTGCAGCAACGTAGATTTGCCTGCGCCATTACGCCCGATGATACCTACTGCCTCTCCTTTATTGACCTCAAATGAAATGTCTTGGAGGGCCCAGAACTCGCGAAAGTATTGCTTTTGGGGCTGCCCGACCAGACTTTGTAGAGGGGGTAAAACGAACTGCTTGAGCCGGTCACGTGGTGCCGCGTAGATTTCGTAGCGTTTGCTGAGATTGGTGACGCGGATGGCGATATCGTTAGAGGACATCGGCAAATCCTTTCCTGGTTTTTTGGAACCAGGCGTAACCAGCCCAAGCTATTGCGGTGGCCGCGAGGGTGTAGGCGCCCAAACCCAGCCAGTTGGGCAAATGCCCCCAGATCAGAACTTCGCGTGCCTGCTCGATGATGAAGGTAAGTGGGTTGGCCATGATGAGCGGCCGGAACCGCTCAGGTACTGCGGTTACAGGATAAAAAATGGGTGAAAGAAACATCAGCACGGTGGTAATGATGCCGACAAATTGCCCAACGTCGCGCAAAAACACACCTACCGACGCCAACATCCAGGCAACACCTAGGGTGAGGATCACCAGTGGCAACAGTACCAACGGTGTGAATATGATGGTCCAGTGCAAGTAACCATTGAAGAGTGCAAACGCGGCCAATAGCACGCAGAGGCTAACCAGGCTATGGAACAGTGCTGAGCCCATGGCGATGACGGGCAGTATCTCAAGAGGGAACACAACTTTTTTGACGTAGTTGATATTCGAGAGAATCAGGCCTGGGGCACGGTTGGCGACATCGCTAAACAGGCTCAACACGATCATGCCGACAAATAGAATCACGGCGAATTGAGTTTTGCTGTCGTCACCTCCCGCACCGCCCCAGCGTGATTTGAAAATTACGGAGAAGACGAAGGTGTACACAACCAGCATGAACACTGGGTTGAAGAACGACCAGGCCAGACCCATCGCCGAGCCCTTGTAACGGCCAACTACCTCACGCTTGGTCATCTGCACGATGAGTTGGCGGTTGCGCCAGAGGCTTTTGCTTAGCGCTACCAGTGATGTGGGTTGAGCTGCGTGGGGGTCGATGGCGGTTGAGTTGTACATTGCCTATGGGTGTGTTTGTAGGGCGCCTGCTGGCAAACCGGGTATTTTACCTACGAGGGGGCAGACACCGATGGATTGCCGCGCTACGCTCGCAATGACGGTGGGCGTCATCGCGAGGCCGAGGGGCGTGGTGAGCCATGGGAGTGGGAGCATGCAAGGGCGGAAATTCAATACTTGCCGATATTGCGAAAACGGTTTCGCCATTCAGAAATGACCATTCCGGTATAGCCTTGGCGATAAAACCGCCTGCTGATCGATGATGCAAGGACAGCTGGGGTCACTCTTTCGGAACCTTGAAACCGGGCTCGCTCGCGGAGCATGGTCGGCAGTTGTTTGAAGGCGTCGCGGTACAACGCAAACAGCACGCCCAGCCGTCCAGACAAGGTTTGTCTGGCGACGGTCAGCAGGTGCGCCAGTAGCAACCAAGGGCTATTTCTTATCAATAGTGACGTGGGGACAAACTTCCAGTGCATCCACATGGCGTTGCGCAGGCCGTGGTAGGCGATGAAGGAGTTGTGCCTGACGCGGCTACTGGCCTGCCCTTCGTGCAGGGCCACCAGTTGGTCGACGTAAGCGGGCCGGTAGCCCAGCAGGTTGGCACGCAGCACCAAGTCGGTATCTTCGCAGTAACAAAAGAAACGTGCGTCAAAGCAATAGCCCGTGGTGTCCTTGACGTCCTGCACGAAGGCCCGGCTCATCATGCAGCAGCCACCAGTGGGGCCGAGGTAGGGGTCTTGGGTGTCTTTGCGGTCGGCCGGCATCAAGCTGGCGTACAGAGTGATGCCCAGGGTGTCTACCTCTTGCGGGTTATTGAGTTTGTGCACGCGGCCACCCGACATGCCGATGGGGTGACCGGTGGGAGTCAAGGCCTCACGCAGCAGTTGGACCATCGCCGGTTGTGCCACCGCGTCATTGTTCAACAGGCCGATGTAATTGCAATGGGGGGTGGCCAGCAACTGGTCTATCAAGAAATTGCTGCCTGCGGCAAAGCCCAAGTTGACTGGGCTGCGAAACAGTTGGGTGTGGCTGTGGTCAGCGCCTGCGAGTCCGCGCTCAAGGATGTCAAAGTCTGGGTCGGCGGATGCATTGTCGAGCACCAAGATCCATGCTGGGGGTGGGGTGCACTGGGTTAACGAGACAACGCACCGAAGGGTTTGGGCCGCCGTGTTGTAGTTGATGACGGTGTAACCCACTTGGGAGTCGCTGCCTGCGCATTCAGTGGCCGGCAGATGGCGGATCAGGACAGGCGGGGGACTCGCCAGTGGGGTGTTCATGCTACGGCGAAAGTTTTGCGACTTGTAAAGTGAAGATTTTACTTTGCGGCGGAGGCGGGCGGCCGGGCATGGATTGCCGCGCTGCGCTCGCAATGACGGCATTTTTCGTCGTCGCGAGGAGCAACGCGACGCGGCAATCGCATTGACGAGATGGATTGGCGCAGCCTCTGAGGAAGGATCTTTCGCGTGAATGTCGTGCCTTATTCGTATGAGCTGAGCCGCCTGATACAGCAACATCGGTTTGCACAATACACCCAAAAGCAGGCCTTTGATCTTTACCATGCGCCGAATGTCCTGCCGCTGCCCTTTGACGGCCCCACGGTGATTACCGTGCATGATCTTTCATGGATACGCTATCCGCAGGCACACCCGCCTGAACGTGTGCGGGCCATGAACAAATACTTTCAGCCGGGGCTGGAGCGCGCGTCGCTGATCTTGACCGACTCGGAATTCGTCAAGCGTGAGTTGATGGAGGTGTTTGGCGTGAAGCCCGAGCGTATCCGCCCGGTGCTGCTGGGCGTGGAAGCGTTGTTTCAGCCCCGGTCCGCAGACCAGACGCGGGGGGTGCTGGATGCACACGGGCTGGTGCATGCCAGTACCTGCTGGCCGTGGGCACGCTGGAGCCCAGAAAGAACCTGGCGGTGGCCTTGCGCGCCTTCATGCAACTGGCGCCCGCGCTTAGAAAGCGCTTCCCGCTGGTGCTGGTGGGCATGAAGGGGTGGCACACTTCGGCGCTGGAACAGCAGTTGGCGCCGCTGGTGGCCGCAGGCGAGATTCGCCAACTGGGCTACTTGCCAAGGGAAGATCTGGCCATAATCATTGCGGGGGCCACCACACTGATTTACCCATCCATCTATGAGGGATTTGGCTTGCCGCCGCTGGAGGCCATGGCCTGCGGCGTGCCGGTGATCGTGTCAAACGTATCATCACTGCCGGAAGTCGTGGGCGACACGGGCCTGATGATTGACCCGCAGGACGTGGACGGCCTGGCAAGCGCGATTGAAACTCTCGTTAATTCGCCCGGGCTTCGCCAGGAGCTGTCAGAAAAAGCCCTTCGGCGAAGCGCCACGTTCACCTGGTCCGGCTGCGTTGACCAAACCGTGGAGGCTTATCGGGCGGTGCTTAACCCTGGAAACGGCGCGGTGTAGATGGACCCCTTCGATACGGCCTTGCGGCCTCGCGATGGCGGGGAAAAATACCGTCATTGCGAGAGGGGAAAGGGGTCAGACCCTTTTGAGCGCTGAACAAACACAACACATCTGTTATTATTTAACTCATGAACTCGAAGCAGATGAAGAAGTGGCTGGGGCAACAAGGCGCTACCTTTCAGCCCGGCAAAGGTTCGCACTTGAAGGTGTTCCTCGATGGTAAGCAGTCCGCCCTGCCAATGCACGGCACAACGGAGCTTGGCAAGGGACTTGAAGCCGCCATTAAACGCCAGCTTGTTTTGAAGTAAGGAGAGAAATATGTTTGATTATCCCGTGACCCTGACCCCAGACGACAGCACAGTGCTGGTGACTTTTGCTGATGTGCCGGAGGCTATCACCTTCGGCATGGATGAAGATGAAGCTTTGCTGAACGCGATTGACGCGCTGGAAACCGGCTTGTCGTTCTACGTGGATGCGCGCAAGGCACTGCCAGCTGCGAGCCTGCCAGCCACCGGACAAAAAACTGTGCGCCCATCGGCGCTGGAATGCGCCAAGTTGGGGGTGTATCAGGCGATGACCGATCAGGGAATCAAAAAGTCGGAACTCGCCCGCCGCCTGGGGTGGCACATGCCGCAAGTTGATCGTCTGTTTGACCTGCGTCACGCATCCAAGCTGGATCAGATCGAGGCCGCCGCCAACGTGCTCGGCAAGCACATTCATGTCCAAGTGGCCTGAAATAAGGGGTCTGAAATAAGGTGAAATAAGTGGTCAGATCCCTTTTAAGCGAAGCACCCGAAGCGGCTCTGGCGTCGTTTGCGGGGGATACGATGAAGTTCAATTGAGGGGGTAGATCGTCATTGCGAGCGCCACGTTCACATGGTCCCGCTGCGTTGACCAAACCGTGGAGGCTTACCGGGCGGTGCTAAGGGCTCGCTGAGAAATAACATGCACATTTGGCTCGCCAGCTTCGGGCGCCCTGCGTTGTTGCGAATCGTTTGTGTGGCAGAGCCACACGGCACGCTTCGCGCCTAGCATTGCATCCCGAATCCGACGCCCAAATGCACAGCTTATTCCTCAACGAGCCCTTAACCCTAGAAACCGCGCGGTGTAGATGAACCCCTTCGATACGGCCTTGCGGCCTGCTCAGGGCGAACGGGTGGGGAGTCAGAAATTTCCATCCCTGTCATCGCGGGGCCGTAGGGCGTGACGATCCAGCATTGGCTAAAATACTTCCCTTGCGATATTCCTATGGGAGATAGGCATGGAATCTGTCAATGTCAGTGGGCAGGAAACCAACCGCGACATGGACACGCTGGAAGAATGGCTGGCTTTGTCTTAACCAACGCCAGCCCGTTGATTGGGCTGGCGCAAGAGCACGGTTTCTGCGCAGGGCGGGTGAGTAAAGCGTAGCGCTCAGCCACCCCTCTTGCCTCTTGCCCCTTGAACCTTGCCCCTGGAGACATTTCATCATGAACCATTCAAACCGCCCGCCTTCATGGGCTGCCATTGCGTCGAAGCCAAACAGCTTGCGGGCACTGCACTGATGCCCTCAGCCAGCGGCCAAGGTTCACCTTTGCCGTGGCACACGATATACAGGTGGTCCAAACCGAGTGCCTCGCGCGATGAGCGCATTGAAGCCGTTACCCTCGGCGACCGCGTCAACTTGATTTCGAAGCCCAGACGACAGCCGTCTTTCAGAATCAAAAGATCCAATTCGGCGCCGGCATGAACGCCCCAAAAAAAAGCCTCCCCCCGCTGCGCGCCCGTTCGACGAATGACTTCATGCAGCATAAAACCTTCCCACGAAGCGCCGCATTTGGGATGAGCCAATAAATCATCCATCCCGCCAATCCCCAACAGGCTGTGCAGCAGGCCGGTGTCCGCCACATACACCTTGGGAGATTTCACTTCGCGCTTGCCCAGGTTGGCATGCCACGGAACAAGGCGAAAAGCCATGAAAGTGCCTTCCAGGATATCCAGATAGCGCGACACCGTTTTGTCGCTCACCCCCAGCGCACGTGCCAACTCGCTGCCGTTCCAAGTTTGCCCATGGTAGTGCGCCAGCATCGTCCAAAAACGGCGCAACGTCAGTGCGGGAAGATTGATGCCCAGTTGCGGCAAATCGCGTTCGAGATAAGTGCGGATAAACGCCTCGCGCCACGCGCGGCTGGCAGCGGTATCGTCGGCCAGCAAGGCACGAGGAAACCCACCTCGCAGCCAGCGCTCATCCAGCCAATCGCTGCCGGTTGCAACCGGCGCCAACTCCTCCAATGCCAAGCCATCCAGCTCATGAAAAACAACCCTGCCCGCAAGACTCTCGGCAGTATGTTTAAGCAACTCGGGCGCAGCGCTTCCCAAAATCAAAAAACGCGCTGGCGTCCCTGGACGATCTGCCAGCACCCGCAGCAAAGGAAACAAGTCAGGACGAAGCTGAATTTCGTCCAGAACCACCAAACCCGTCAGGGGTCGTAGAACAAAAGCGGGATCGGTAAGGCGAGCCTGATCGTCCGGATCTTCCAAATCAAAGTGGCGCACCGGACCATTCCAACCCGCCCCCAATTCCCGGGCAAGCGTCGTCTTGCCCACCTGCCTTGGGCCGAGAATAGCCACCACAGGGAAATTGGCAAGTTGCTGGGAAAGCTGCTGAAGATGGATTGTTCTGGAAATCATCTGACCATTATATATGAAATTTCGGATATCTATACCGATATTTCACATTATTTGACTCATTGCCTGCCGACCCGCTGCTCAGGGCGAACGGGTTGGGATTGTGACGCTCTTTGGCCAGTCTGAAATAAGTTAAGCAGAAACTGTCATGCAAGCTGTTACAGCGACTGAGTTTGCGCGCAACGCGACCCGGAGCAAGACCCTTGGCAATAAGCAAGACACCTGCGGGGTATTTGTATTTGATCGAATACAATGCGCCAGGCTCC
>JBCKNC010000061.1:0-14857 GCA_038902915.1 Polaromonas sp. | reverse complement strand
CCTACGCTTTGACCAACCAGCTGTTTGTCGCCCCCATGGCTGGTGTGACGGACAGGCCTTTTCGCATGCTCTGCAAAAAGCTTGGTGCGGGTTATGCGGTCAGCGAGATGGTGACCTCGCGCCGCGACCTGTGGGAGACACTTAAAACATCGCGTCGCGCCAACCATGATGGCGAAGCCGAGCCGATTGCCGTGCAGATTGCCGGCACCGACGCGCAGATGATGGCCGATGCGGCTGCCTACAACATCGACCGTGGTGCGCAGATCATCGACATCAACATGGGTTGCCCGGCCAAAAAAGTCTGCAATAAATGGGCTGGCTCGGCGCTGATGCAGGACGAAAAACTGGCGCTTGAAATTATCGAAGCCGTGGTCGCGGCCTGCGCACCACGCAATGTGCCCGTGACGCTCAAGATGCGCACCGGCTGGGCTGCAACGCATAAAAACGCCTTGACGATTGCCCGCGCAGCAGAAAGTGCTGGCGTGCAGATGGTCACCGTGCATGGCCGTACCCGCGAGCAGGGCTACAAGGGTCTGGCTGAATACGACACGGTGGCCGAAGTGAAAGCCGCGCTGCGTATTCCGGTCGTAGCCAACGGTGATATCGACAGCGCTGAAAAAGCCCGTGACGTGCTGGCCTATACCGGCGCTGATGCCGTGATGCTTGGTCGCGCGGCGCAAGGCAGTCCGTGGATTTTTCGTGAAGTGGCGCATTTTCTGGCGACGCAAACACATCTGGCAGCGCCATTGGTGCTTGAAGTTAAACGCCTGCTGGTTGACCATTTGCTGGACCACTACGCGCTGTACGGTGAGTTCACTGGCGTGCGCAGCGCGCGCAAACACATTGGCTGGTATGTGAAGAGTTTGCCCGGTGGTGAAGCCTTTAGAGCGCGTATGAATTTTCTGCAAGAGCCCGAAGAGCAACTCAGCGCGGTGCAACATTTTTTTGATGCACTGGGTTCTGTGATGGACAGAATCCCTGGGATTTTAGTAAATAAAAAACAAGAGGAAGCGCTTGCATGAGCAAGAAACTAATAGAAGAGTGTGTGCGTACCAGCCTGGAAAGTTATTTCAAGGATTTACGCGGAACTGAACCCGACGGCAGCATGTACGACATGATGCTGCGGGCGGTTGAAAAACCGCTGCTTGAAGTCGTGATGCAGCACGCCGACCAAAACCAGTCGCGCGCCGCCGAATGGCTGGGCCTGAACCGCAACACGCTGCGCAAAAAACTAGTTGAGCACAAGCTCGTCAAGATAAAAAAATGAACGCACTGATTTCTGTGTCCGACAAAACTGGCATCCTCGAATTTGCCCAAGCTCTGCACGCACTTGGCATCAAGCTGCTGTCTACTGGTGGAACGGCCAAACTGCTGCTTGATAACGGACTGCCAGTGACCGAGGTGGCTGACCACACCGGTTTTCCTGAAATGCTCGATGGCCGCGTTAAAACCTTGCACCCGAAAATCCACGCTGGTCTGCTGGCCCGGCGCGATATGCCCGAGCACATGGCCGCTATCAAGGCACACCAGATTGACACGATTGACCTGCTCGTCGTCAACCTCTACCCGTTTGAAGCGACCGTAGCCAAGCCCGGTTGCCTACTGGAAGACGCGATTGAAAACATCGACATCGGCGGCCCGGCCATGCTGCGCTCGGCAGCCAAAAACTGGAAAGATGTGGGCGTGTTGACCGACGTATCGCAGTACGCCAATGTGCTGGCCGAACTGAAGGCCGATGGCAAGCTGACCAGCAAAACCAAATTCGCCTTGTCGGTCGCCGCCTTCAATCGCATCAGCCAGTACGACGGCGCGATCAGCGATTACCTATCAAGCATCCAGGCAGACGGCAGCCACAGCATGTTCCCGGATCAGGCCAACGGCCGTTTTGTCAAGCTGCAAGATTTGCGCTACGGCGAAAATTCGCACCAGCAGGCTGCGCTGTACCGCGACCTGCACCCCGCGCCCGGCTCATTGGTGCTGGCCAAGCAGTTGCAGGGCAAAGAGCTGTCGTACAACAACATTGCCGATGCCGATGCAGCGTGGGAATGCGTGAAAAGTTTTACACAGTCCGCCTGCGTCATCGTCAAGCATGCCAATCCCTGCGGCGTGGCGGTCGCAAGCGATGCGCTTGAGGCCTACAGCAAGGCTTTCAAAACCGATCCGACGTCTGCTTTCGGTGGCATCATCGCCTTCAATTGCACGCTGGATGAAGCGGCAGCGCAGCAGATTTCAAAACAGTTTGTTGAAGTGCTGATGGCACCAAGCTTCACGCCGCAAGCGCTGGAAGTTTTCAAGTCCAAAGTCAATCTACGCATACTGCAAATTGATTTGCCCGATACCGAAGGGTCGCTTCACTCCCGTGGAGGTGCTACCCCCTGGCAGCGTGGGCGCAACGCTATGGATGTCAAGCGCGTTGGCTCGGGCCTGTTAATGCAGACCGCTGACAACCATGAACTCGCTTTGGCTGACCTGAAAGTCGTGAGCAAATTGCAGCCTACGCCAGCGCAGTTGCAAGACCTGCTGTTTGCCTGGAAGGTGGCCAAGTACGTCAAGTCCAACGCCATTGTGTTTTGCTCCGGCGGCATGACGCTGGGCGTAGGTGCAGGGCAAATGAGCCGCATTGACTCAGCCCGCATCGCATCTATCAAAGCCGCCAATGCGGGCTTGAGCCTAGACGGCTCGGTGGTAGCCAGCGACGCATTCTTCCCGTTCCGCGATGGACTTGACGTGGTGGTCGATGCAGGCGCGACCTGCGTGATTCAGCCGGGCGGCAGCATGCGTGACGAAGAAGTGATCACAGCGGCCAATGAGCGCGGCGTGGTGATGGTGTTATCGGGTGTGCGGCACTTCAGGCACTGAAAACCGCATTTTTCAGTCATTTTTAGAAGCTAAAAATGGCTGAAACCCAATGAATACGGGTGTAACAAGCTACTGAATTTGTAGCAATCTTATTGCTGTGAAAAGAACCTAGCCGCTGCATCAACCGTGGCTTCAATGTCTTCGGCACTGTGCGCAGAGCTGACAAACCCGGCCTCGTACAAGGCCGGTGCGTAGTACACCCCGGCGTCGAGCATGGCGTGAAAGAACTTGTTGAATGCTGGGCTGTCAGTCGTCATCACGGTGGCGTAGTTCTGCGGCAATTGGCCGAGCAGGAAAAAGCCGAACATGCCGCCTTCGCTGTCGCCGCAAAATGGCACGCCTGCTTTGCTGGCAGCGGCTGTCAAGCCTGAGACCAGGCTGCGGGTGCGTTCGCCCAGTGCTTCGTAAAAGCCGGATTTTTGAAGTTCGCGTAGCGTGGCTAATCCGCAGGCCGTGGCAATCGGGTTGCCTGATAGCGTGCCGGCCTGGTAGACCGGACCTAGCGGGGCTAGTTGCTCCATCACGGCTTTAGAGCCGCCGAATGCGGCCATCGGCATACCGCCGCCAATCACTTTTCCCAGCGCCGTCATGTCGGGTTTGAAGCCGGGAATTAATTGGGCGTAAACGCTTTGCGCGCCGCCCAGTGCGACCCTGAAGCCGGTCATCACCTCGTCGAATATCAGCAGTGCGCCGTGCTGGGTACACAGCTCGCGGCAGCGCTTCATAAAAGGCACGCTGGTGCGCACGAAATTCATGTTGCCGGCAATTGGCTCAATCATCAGGCAGGCGGTGTTGCTGCCGTGCAGGGCAAACGCTTCTTCGAGCTGCGTGATGTTGTTGTATTCGAGCACCAAGGTGTGCTGCACCACTTCAGGCGGCACGCCAGCGCTGGTGGGGCTGCCGAAGGTGGCCAGGCCAGAGCCAGCCTTGACCAGCAGTGCATCAGAGTGGCCGTGGTAGCAGCCTTCAAACTTGATGATCTTGCTGCGGCCCGTGGCACCGCGTGCCAGGCGCAGGGCGCTCATCGCCGCTTCGGTGCCAGAGCTGACGAGGCGCAGCATTTCAATCGACGGCACGAGTTTGATGATTTCTTCAGCCAGTTCGACTTCACGCTCTGTGGGCGCGCCAAATGAGAAACCGTCAAACATGGCTTTCTGCACGGCATCAAGCACGGCGGGATGGCCGTGGCCCAGAATCATCGGCCCCCAGGAGCCGATGTAGTCGATGTAGCGCTTGCCATCAGCGTCCCAAAAATATGCTCCTTTAGCGCGCTGCACAAAGCGTGGTGTACCGCCAACGGCCTTGAAGGCGCGGACTGGCGAGTTGACACCACCAGGGATTACTTTTTTGGCACGTTCAAAGAGGGCTGTGTTGCGGGATGCAGCGTTGCGGGGGTCAGTGCTTGGTTGTTCCATTGGGCGGCAAATCAAAAAAAGTCTTGGTCGGATTAACAGTCAGGTCGGCATCATCGAGCGTGGGCGCATCTGGCTCATCGTCGTCGGCATCCACATCGGCTTGCGCCCAGAACAGGCGGTCCGGCACGATATGACCCATACCGGGTTGAAAGCCGCCATCCAGGCTGTGATCCAGGTAGGTCAGGGCTTCGGACGTGGCGGCCTGTAGGTCGTGACCGTTGGCCAGCAAGGCTGCAAGGGCTGCCGACAGCGTGTCACCGGCACCAGCAAACGTCGCTTCAAAGCGCTCGAACTTTTCGCTGTAGAGCACGGCTTGCGGCGTTGCCAGCACGTTGTCAATGAACTGATCCGGCAGAGGGATGCCAGTGACCAGGGTGTAAGGCACACCCATTTCGGCGGCAGCCTTGGCAATGTCTTTGGCTGAAGGGTTGCGCTCGCCGGGCCATTCCGGCAGCAACCAGCGCCACAGGGTGCTGTGGTTGCCTACCAGAATCGTGGTTTGCGGCAGCATGAGTTCGCGAAAGGCATCCAGGTAGCTGTCGATCTCGCTTTCACCCCACCACGACAGATTCGGCATGTAAGCAATAAGGGGTACATCGGCATAGTCGGAGGCGATTTCTGCGATGGCGCTGATGTTTTCAGGGCTGCCCAGAAAACCAACCTTGATGGCCCCGGCGGGCATGTCTTCAAGCGCTGTGCGCGCCTGCTCGGTCACGGCTTCTTCGTCGAATGCGAAGTGGTCGTAGATCTCGGCGGTGTCCCGCACGTAAGCCCCCGTAACCACGGCCATCGGGTGGCCGCCAGCAGAAGCAATGGCGGCGATATCAGCCGTCAGCCCACCGGCACCGCTGGGGTCGCTGGCATTGAAGGCCATGACGCAGACCGGCACGTCTTCAATGCCTTCGGTCTGCAATTTGCGGCTGTCTGGAGTGGGGGTGGTGGGGTTTGCCATAGGCTGCGATTTTGCCCTGTACGCGAATAAGCAACGCTGCCTCTATACAATTGTTGCATTCTATTCGAAGGACACTTAAGCTGTGACTCAAACTATGACCTGGATGTGCTTGATTTGTGGGTGGATTTATGATGAAGAAACGGGCGCACCGGATCACGGCATTGCTGCCGGGACGCCCTGGGCTCAAGTGCCCATGAACTGGACTTGCCCCGAATGCGGGGCACGCAAGGAAGACTTCGAGATGGTCCAGATATAAACTATCCTGGCCTTGTTGCAAAAGGGCACTTCTAGAAATTCAGATTTTCGGGATGAAGTGCAAGGCGCCCGGAGCGCAGGAACCGGAACGTACTTGAGGTACGTGAGGATTTCGAGCACCGCGCAACGCCGCAATTCGCCCGAAAAATGAATTTATAGAAGTGTCCAAAAGAGGAGCGAAGACAGTGAGCATCACCAGTTCCGGACTCAAGGTCTTGGTCATCGACGACAGCAACACCATCAGGCGTAGCGCCGAGATTTTTCTCAAGCAGGGCGGGCACGAGGTGCTGCTGGCTGATGACGGCTTTGATGCGCTGGCAAAAGTCTATGACTACCAGCCCGATGTTATTTTTTGCGACATTCTGATGCCGCGGCTCGATGGCTATCAGACCTGCGCCATCATCAAGCGCAACGCCAGATTTTCAAACATCCCGATTATCATGCTCTCGTCCAAGGACGGCGTGTTTGACAAGGCCAGAGGCCGCATGGTTGGCTCGCAGGATTACCTGACCAAACCTTTCACCAAAGACCAGCTCCTGCAAGCCGTGCAGGAACTGGGTAACGCAAAATTGGGGGTAGCGTGATGGCAGTCAAAAAAATTCTGGTGATTGATGATTCAAAGACCGAGTTGATGTATCTGACCGACCTGCTGGTCAAAAACGGGTTTTCGGTAAAGACCGCCGAGAACGCAGCAGATGCCTTTCGTCGTTTGGCCGAAGAAAAACCGGAGTTGATACTGATGGACGTGGTGATGCCCGGCCAAAATGGCTTTCAGTTGACTCGCGTTATGACGCGAGACCCGCTTTACTCGGATATCCCCATCATCATGTGTACCAGCAAAAACCAGGAAACAGACCGCGTCTGGGGTCTGCGCCAGGGTGCGCGTGACTACATCACTAAGCCTGTCAATGCCGATGAGTTGTTGGCAAAAATCAAAGCGCTGGGCTGATACCCATAAACCATGGCGAATAGAGAAGCCCTCAGAGCATTACAAACCCGCCTTGCCGAAAGGCTACAGCTTGCACGGACACAGGGCGTAGCACCCTCCTGGCTGGCGGTAGAAGCGGGCGGTAGCAAATATCTGTTTCCCATGGGGCAGGCCGGAGAAATCTTCCCCTGGGTGGCAACCCAGGCAGTGCCTTACACCCAAAGCTGGTTTATGGGTGTCGCTAACCTGCGTGGGGGCCTTTTTGGCGTGGTTGATTTGGCAAGTTATGTCAGCGGCCAAACCGCAGCGGTTAAAACCGACTTTGCACGCAAAGAGTCGCTCCTGGTGACCTTGACTGCGGCACTCGACATCAATTGCGCTTTGCTGATTGACCGTCTGGCGGGCTTGCGAAAGCAGGAAGCTTTCAGTGACTTCTCTGCAAAAGCCCCGGATGCGCCTGATTTTTTTGGCAACCAGTATGTTGACGACAACGGTGCCGCCTGGCAGGAGATCAACCTGCAAACCCTCGCCCAGCGAGCTCATTTTTTGACTATTGGTGCCTAGTGTAGTGTTGCACGCTTGATGGAACAAATAAAAACGATGGATTTTGGGTCAGGGCAAGGCGCAAACCACAGCGATACCCGTAGGTATCGCGCGGATTTGCAACACCGCCATGGCGCAAAAGACGCGTTTTTATGTTCCAGATAGCGTGCAACACTGCACTAACATTTAGCCGCTAGCGCGTCACGTTTTCTCCAGAAGGTTCACCATGTCCGTTATCGAAAAAATTCAGAATGCTGCTGCTGTGATGCCTGAGAATCCGAATTTGCTGTCGCTGCCAGTTTTGGGCCGCAGAACCATCGCGCAGCACCAGCGTATTTTGCTGGGCTTGCTGGGTCTGTCGGTGCTGGTGCTGGCTGTGGTGGCCTACCGGGCACTGAACCAGGCTGACACGGTTGCACAGCAGGTGGCCGCTACCGGGCAGTCCCTGATGCAGTCACAGCGGCTTGCCAAGTCGGTGTCCCAGGCATTGGTGGGCAGCGCAGCGGCCTTTCCTGATGTCAAAGAAAGCTCGGCCCGTGAAGCGCAGGCTTCGATCATTGCCGACAGTGAACTGTTGCGGCGCAATCTGGAAGAGCTACAAGGCAAGCTCTCGACGCAGACGGGTCTGAGTGCGGCCACGGTTGCCGCGCTGGTGGTCGCTGCGTTGTTTGGATTGTTATGCGCTATCGGCATCGCCCGTGTTCAGTTGCAGGACAGTCGCCAGCGTCAGAGCGTTGCCGAGAAGCAGCAGCTTGAAGCGCGTGGCCAGGAGCAGGATGCCAAGCGCGTCAACGATGCTAACCAGGCCGCCATTTTACGTTTGATGAACGAGTTACAGGCCGTTTCTGAAGGCGATTTGACCCAGGAAGCGATGGTGACCGAAGACATTACCGGCGCTATTGCCGACGCGGTGAACTACACGGTTGAAGAGCTGCGACTACTGGTCGGTAACGTGCAGAACACGGCGACCCGCGTTGCGCAAACCACGGCGCAGGTGGAAAGTACCTCCACCGAGCTGCTGGCGGCATCCACCGAGCAGCTGCGCGAGATTCGTGAAACCGGCCAGTCGGTGCTGGTCATGGCATCGCGAATCAACGAGGTGTCCACACAGGCGCAGGAATCATCCCAGGTGGCGCGCCAGTCTTTGAGCGCTGCCGAGTCAGGCCTGAGCGCGGTGCAAAACGCCATCGGCGGTATGAACTCCATTCGCGACCAGATTCAGGAAACCTCCAAACGTATTAAACGGCTGGGCGAATCGTCACAGGAGATTGGCGAGATTACCGAGCTGATTTCAGACATTACCGAACAGACCAACGTGCTGGCGCTCAATGCTGCCATTCAGGCCGCGTCAGCCGGTGAAGCCGGACGCGGCTTCTCGGTGGTTGCCGAGGAGGTGCAGCGACTGGCCGAACGTTCAGCAGATGCAACGCGCCAGATTTCGGCACTGGTGAAGGCGATTCAAACCGACACCCAGGATGCGGTAGCCGCTATGGAACGCTCCACCCAGGGTGTGGTCGAAGGAGCCAAGCTGTCAGATAACGCGGGTACTGCGCTGTCTGAGATTGACCGCGTGACGCGCCGCCTTGCAGAGCTGGTCGAGCAAATTTCAAGTACTGCCTCCCGCGAAGCTGCATCCGCCAACGTGGTGGCTGGCAATATCCAGCACATTTTTGCGGTGACCGAGCAGACCGGAGAAGGTATACGCTCGACGGCGCAGCAGGTGCGTGATCTGTCGCGCATGACCGAAGAGCTGCGAGAGTCGGTGTCCCGATTCAAGATTGCCTGAGCGCACTGGCCTTCATGGTTTTGTCCCATTTAGCTGTTTAGCTGTGTACCCGACTGTGAATCTTAAAGTCTGAACCATCTCGTTTTTTTATGCAATCCAACGCCCAGAACCCGAAAGCCGCTGACCTCGACATTGCTTTCAACGATCTCGGCCCCCTGGCCTGGGTTCTGGAAGAGCTTAACAAATCACTCGATGGTTCGGCTAAGGCGCTTAAACGCTTTGTCCGGGATGCTGAGGCCGCCATTGGCTCGGATCTGGGCGCCATTGATGCGAGCCAGTTGCGCATTGCGCGGCAGCAACTGCATCAGGCCGTTGGTGCGCTGGAGATGGTGGGGCTGGCCGCGCCTGCGCTGGTGATCAGGGCCATGGAAGCCGCCGTGCAAAGGTTTGTGCAGCAGCCCGAGCAATGCACGCAGGATGCTGCCGCCAGGATTGAGAGTGCCAGTTTTGCCCTGACGGAATACCTCGAAGGGGTGCTGGCGGGCAAGCCTATTTCTCCGGTGTCGCTGTTTCCCCAATATCGGCAGGTACAGGAACTGGTGCGTGCTGACCGCATACATCCGGCCGACCTCTGGCCTTGTGACTGGCGCTGGCTGGAACCCGAATTGGGCACGACATCCGAGCCGCAAAATTACGCTGACGGCGCGCGTGCCGTGCTTGACCAGTGCGTGCTCCAGATCATGAGGGGCAAGGCACCGCAAGCTGCCGCAACCATGAAGGACTTGAGCTTGCGCCTTTCAGCCGGGCAGGCAGATCGCCAGCCCAGGATTTTCTGGAAAATTGCAGCAGCTTACTTTGAGGCGCTGATCCATGATCTGCTCCCGGCAGATATCTACGTCAAGCGCGCAGCATCTCGCGTCCTGCTGCAATATGTATCCCTTAGCAAGGGTGATGTCACCATTTCAGAGCGGCTTGCACAGGATCTGCTGTTCTTCTGTTCACAAACGGTCTCAAACCGTGCAGCAGACACGCCGGTGCTGTCGGCTGTGCGCTCCACTTACGGCCTGGCCCGTTTCAAGCCAGTGGACTATGAGTCGGTACAGTTTGGCCGCTTTGATCCGGCGCTGCTGGCGCAGGCGCGTAAGCGAATTGTTCTGGTCAAGGAAACATGGTCGTCCCTGTCTGCTGGTGACGCGAATAAATGCAAGCTTGTCGTTAATCAATTCGGTCTGCTGACGGACTCCCTCGTCAAGCTCCATCCGCCCAGTGAACCTCTGGCGCAGGCGCTGACCCGGGC
This sequence comes from Polaromonas sp., assembly GCA_038902915.1. Classification (GTDB taxonomy): domain Bacteria; phylum Pseudomonadota; class Gammaproteobacteria; order Burkholderiales; family Burkholderiaceae_C; genus Polaromonas. The sequence continues at coordinate 4,882 of JBCKNC010000061.1, read as the reverse complement.
CATAGACGCAACAGCCCGCAGGGCACAAGCCCCGTCCATTGGGCTGTCCATGGAGGTGGCGACCTCGGTGCTGTATCTGGAAGCAGCATTTGACGATCTCGATCCCAACGATCCCCAACTGGCAGTGCGTACCCGGCATCTGGCCGAGCGCCTTGAAAATGTCAGGCAGGGCGGCGAGCCGCAGCCTCTTGAAGCCTGGATGGAAGAGCTTTACCGCCGAGGCAGTGACAAACAGACCATGGGCAGTGTGGCGGGTGAGTTGCGCATCTCCCTTGGTGCACTTGAAAAATCTCTCGATATATTTTTCCGTAATCCGCAGGACAAGACGGTGCTGATGAACGTGCCGGGGCAACTGGCCCAGATGCGCGGTGTCTTGTCGGTGCTGGGCCTGGATCAGGCATCCCAGGCGGTGCTGCGTATGCGTGACAGCGTTGAGCAAATGCTGGAGACCGAAGTTGACGTGCAACTTACCCGTTCTGCTGGTACCTTCGATCAACTCGGCAACAACCTTGGCGCGTTGAGCTTTTTGATCGACATGCTCAACTACCAGCCTGCGCTGGCGGGAAAACTTTTTGTCTATGACGAAGAAAAAGGCGAACTCAGGTCGCTGATGGGCCGCACGCAGAAGGTCGGCGATACCGCCAGCGTGACGACTGGCGCTGACCGCTTGTCCGAAGAAGTGATTTCCGTCATCAAGGATGCCGATGCCGGGGCCCTTGGCGACAAGCTGACGGACAAGCTTGATATGCTGTCTGTACACGCCGCCCTGGCTGGGCAGCCAGCGCTTGCCCAAACGGCTCGCGATGCATCCGTTGCAGTGACCGGGTATGACAGTGTTGCTGCCGCCAGCGCATTGAGTAGCCTGGCTTCTTCTGCTCGCTCCTCGCCTGTTGCGCCAGCAGCGCAGGCGGACGCGGTTGATTTCGAGGAAGACGATTTGCAAGGCATCTTTCTTGAGGAAGCGCGTGAAGTTGCAGGCAACGGCCAGCAGGCCATCCTGTCGTTGGCAAACGACTCTCGTGATATCAGCCAGTTAACCATCTTGCGCCGGGTTTTTCACACGCTCAAAGGCAGCTCCCGCATGGTCGGCCTGAATGAGTTCGGCGAAGCCGCATGGGCGGTCGAGCAGCTTTTCAACAGCTGGCTGGCCGACCAGAAACCCGCCAATGAAGATCTGAGGTCTTTTTCGGCTGAAGCGCTCACCGCTTTTTCAGGATGGATTGAGGACATCGCTGCCAGTCGTGATGGTACATGGACGGCATCGACTTTCCGGGCCAGCGCAGATGCCATGCGGGAAGATGGTCGTTGGCTGCCGCTGAAAGCACCAGTGCCCGCTGCTCCAGCTTTGCCAGCAGCCGACGTGCCTGTTACTCTATCGTTTGAACTGCCCGCTGACGAGGCTCCAGTGACTGTAGCGCCCCTGGCAGAGTCGGCCGTTGCGGCTGAAACCGATTTTCACTTTGACGATTTTTTTGCTGCGGACAAGTCGCAAGAGGCCGCTCTTTCCGATGCCGCATCGACTCCTGCGCAGGCAGAGCCGACCGCAGAAGAAATCAATGGCATCGACTTTGAAAGTCTGGCGGCGCTGTCTGGCCAGTTTGATGATGCACTTGCCCAGGCTACGCCCCTGGCCGCACAAAATACTGAAATTGTCGAGCTGTCGTTCGATCTGGATAATCTAGACTTTGCAGACGCATCATCTGAGTCGCCCTTGGCGGGCGCTGACGACATGCTTGATTTGTCGCAGGCAGACTTTGACAAACAGTTTCCGCAAGCAGCCGATCAGCTGAACGCGGTTGTAGAACTCGCGGACATACCCGATATTGCGGGTGTTGCAGAACCCACCATGACCGCAAAAGTTCAAGTCCTTGAAGTGGCAGATGCCGAGATGGTTGGGGCATCGGATGCAGCCCTCGACGACCAGATCAAGGTGATTGGTGCCTTGCGCATCGGTATCCCGCTTTACAACGTCTACCTCAACGAGGCGGACGAATGGTCTCGGCGGCTGGTCACCGAGGTGGCCGAGTGGGCCATTGAGCTGCATCAGCCCGTCGGTGACTCCGTAGTAGCGCTGGCGCATTCGCTGGCCGGCAGTTCGGCCACCGTTGGCTTTGAAGCGTTGTCGAAAATAGCGCGTGCGCTTGAACACGCATTGCAGCATTCGCAAACACACTACAGCCAGAGTGCTGCGCTGGAGTACTCAAAAGTTTTTGTGGATGCATCCGAGGACATCCGCCGCCTGCTGCACCAGTTTGCCGCCGGCTTTTTGAAACAACCTGACGCTGGCGTGCTGGAACAGATTCATGGGCTTGATTTTTCTGCGCCTGTGTCGGTCTCACCTGAGGACGCGGAAGTGGATGCGGCTGACTTCGACTTTTCTTCCGCTGCTGTGGCCGTGCCAGAACCTGCCAGGCTGGTACCTCCAGTGGTTGCGGTTGTCGCCGCTCCGCCCGTGCTAGCTAAGCCAATTGTCCAGTCGTTTGACGCATCTTCAACTGAAGTTTTTGCGGACAGTGATGATGGCGATGACGAGTTCGATGCGGTCGATGCCATTGACCCCGAGCTGTTCCCGATTTTTGAGGAAGAGGCCACCGAGCTGATGCCGCAACTCGGCGGTGCCCTGCGCCAGTGGTCGGCCCGGCCCGACAACGCCAGCGCACGCATGGAGGTATTGCGCGCCTTGCACACGCTCAAGGGCAGTGCGCGTCTGGCCGGTGCCATGCGCGTGGGTGAAATGGCCCACCGCATTGAATCAGAGATTGAATACCTCGGTTCAGAGGCTGCGGCAACGCAGGATTTTGAGCCACTACTGAGCCGTTTTGATGCCATGGAGTACGCCATGGATGCGTTGCGCCGGGCTGATGCCACGCAAACTGCAATGCCTTCCAGCGCGCCTTCAGCGCCTGCACCAGTGCTTAGTCCGGAAACCGCCAAAGCGGTAGAAGCGATAGAAGCTCCAGAGCCCGTTGCCGCCGCAGGCATGCTAGGCATCCCTGCTGCTTCCAGCAAAGCTCTGGTTCCGCCGCCGCAGGCCATGGCCATGCAGTCTATCCGGCAAGCCGCTTCTGCATCCATCAGGGTGCGCTCGCAACTGCTGGACCGTATGGTGAACCAGGTCGGAGAGGTCATGATGACCCGCTCGCGCCTGGAAGTTGAGCTGGGTCAGTTGCGCGGCTCGATTGGCGACATGACCGATAACCTGAACCGCCTGCGCCAGCAAATGCGCGACATCGAGGTGCAGACCGAAAGCCAGATGCAGTCACGGCTTGCACAGGCCAAAGAAGCGCAAGCTGGTTTCGACCCGTTGGAGTTCGACCGCTTCACCCGCGTGCAGGAACTGACCCGCATGATGGCCGAGTCAGTCAATGACGTTGCGACCGTGCAGCGTACCCTGCAACGCACCGTTGAGGCGACTGAAGACGATTTGATCGCCCAGGCCCGCCAGACCCGCGAATTGCAGCGCGACCTGCTGCGTACCCGCATGGTGGAGTTTGAGGGCATTTCAGATCGCCTGTACCGCGTGGTGCGCCAGGCAGCCAAGGAAAGCGGCAAACAGGTGCGGCTTGACCTGCTGGGCGGCACCATCGAGATGGACCGCGGCATGCTGGACCGCATGACACCCGCGTTCGAGCACCTGCTTCGCAACTGCGTCGCACACGGCATTGAAAGTGGGCAGGTGCGCTCGCAGGCTGGTAAAGACCCGGTAGGGCTCATCACCGTCAATCTTCGCCATGAAGGCAATGACGTATCAGTCGAGTTCAGCGACGATGGCGCGGGTCTTGACATCCAGCGCATACGTGAAAAAGCTATTTCGCTGGGTCTTCTGACCGCCGATCAGGCATTGAGTGGCCAGGAGGCCGCCAACCTTATTTTCATGGCCGGGTTTTCTACTGCCTCGCAGGTGACCGAGTTGTCGGGTCGCGGCATTGGCCTGGACGTGGTGCGTGCCGATGTCAACGCTGTTGGCGGCCGGATTGAAACATCCAGTACTCAAGGCAAAGGCGCGCATTTCAAACTCGTGCTGCCCTTGACCACGGCGGTGACGCAGGTGGTGATGTTGCGCGCCGGCAGTTTGTTAGTGGGCGCGCCTGCCAACGTGGTGGAAACCGTCAGGCGCGCCAGTGCCAAGGAATTGCAGCAAGCCTACAACACAGGCTCGTTTGATGTTGGCGGCGAGGCCGTGCCGTTCTTCTGGTCGGGCGCATTGCTGCAGTCATCTTATCAAAGCAGTGAAGCGCAGACCAAAACAACGCCAGTGGTTATTTTTCGTAGCGCTGCCCAGCGCATTGCCCTGCACGTTGATGAAGTGCTGGGTAACCAGGAGGTGGTGGTTAAAAACCTTGGGCCGCAACTCTCGCGCCTGCCGGGTCTGGCTGGCATGTCGGTGCTGGCCTCGGGCGCTGTTGTACTGATTTACAACCCTGTGGTACTGGCCTCGATATATGGCCAGCAAGCCCGGGCGCTGAGTGCCGACAAAGCCGAACCGCACATGCTGGAGTCCGCCCAGGCGGATGCGCCAAAGACACCAGTCTTGATGACTTCGGCTTCGCAGGTGCCACTCATTCTGGTGGTCGATGACTCCATTACCGTGCGCCGCGTGACCCAGCGCTTGTTGCAGCGCGCAGGCTATCGCGTGGCGATGGCTGCCGACGGTCTGCAGGCGCTTGAGCGTTTGCAGGAAGAACGCCCCGCCATCGTGCTGTCAGATATCGAAATGCCGCGCATGGACGGGTTTGACCTGGTGCGCAACATTCGCGGCGATGCGCGCTGGAGCGATTTGCCGATTGTGATGCTTACCTCGCGCATTGCCGAGAAGCACCGTGAACAGGCCAAAGAGCTTGGCGTTGACCACTATCTTGGCAAACCATACTCGGAAGAAGAG
>JBCKNC010000060.1:0-15217 GCA_038902915.1 Polaromonas sp. | reverse complement strand
CAGTTACCTGAAATGCCTCAATGAAACCTGTTATCGCCATAGTCGGCCGTCCCAATGTAGGCAAATCAACGCTGTTTAATCGGCTAACCAAGACGCGCGATGCGATCGTTGCCGACTTTGCCGGGCTGACCCGTGACCGTCATTACGGCAACGGAAAGCTCGGGGATCACGAATACATCGTCATTGATACGGGCGGCTTTGAGCCAGATGCGCAGAGCGGCATCTACAAGGAAATGGCCAAACAGACCCGGCAGGCGGTGGCCGAAGCGGACGTGGTCGTTTTTGTGGTTGATGCAAGGGCAGGGGTCAATGCGCAAGACCACGACATCGCCAAATACCTTCGCAAACTTGGCAAACCCACGCTGCTGACTGCCAACAAGTCTGAGGGTATGACCGAGGGCGTTCAGCTTGCAGAGTTTTTTGAGCTGGGGCTAGGCGAGGTACTGGCGGTATCCGCTGCGCACGGTCAAGGTATGAGCACGTTGGTTGATACGGCGCTTGAGCTGCTTCACCTTCCCGCGCTTGCTGAAGAAGCCGAACCGCAAGACCCATCGGTCATCCGGCTGGCTGTAGCGGGCCGCCCCAATGTCGGTAAATCGACGCTCATCAACACCTGGCTGGGTGAGGAACGCCTGGTGGCATTTGATCTTCCCGGTACCACGCGCGATGCGATTTCAGTGCCGTTTGAGCGTGCCGGGCAAAAGTTCGAACTGATTGATACTGCAGGTTTGCGGCGCAAAGGCAAAGTCTTTGAGGCGATCGAGAAGTTCTCGGTCGTTAAAACCCTGCAAGCCATTGAAAATTCCAACGTGGTGCTTTTGCTGCTGGATGCTACGCAAGGTGTCACCGATCAGGATGCACACATTGCGGGCTACATCCTTGAGAGCGGTCGTGCGGTTGTAGTGGCCATCAACAAATGGGATGCGGTAGACAGCTACCAGCGCGAAACGCTGGCCCGATCCATCGAAACCCGTCTGCCCTTCCTTAAATTCGCCGCTATCCACTATATTTCTGCCATCAAGCGCCAGGGGCTGGCACCGGTCTGGAAGTCCATCGCCCAGGCACATGCGTCTGCCAACCGCAAAATGTCGACACCGGTGCTGACGCGCCTGCTGCTGGAGGCCGTGCAGTTCCAGCAACCCCAGCGCTCGGGTGTTTTCCGTCCCAAGCTACGCTATGCGCACCAGGGCGGCATGAACCCGCCCATCATCATCGTGCATGGCAATTCGCTGGAGCATGTCAGCGAATCCTACAAGCGCTACCTCGAAGGGCGCTTTCGCAAGGCGTTCGATTTGACAGGTACGCCCATGCGAATCCAGATGAAAACGTCACAGAACCCTTTTAAAGGCAAGGAATCAGACTAGGACAAATCAGACTAGGACTACAGCTTAGTAGTTTCCCTGTGGTATGGTTGAACTCCATTAACTCTTGAACACGGAAAATATCGTGAGCAACAACAAAGGTCAGTTACTCCAAGATCCGTTTCTCAACACTTTGCGTCGAGAACACGTTCCGGTTTCGATTTATCTCGTGAACGGGATAAAGCTGCAGGGCCAGATCGAATCATTCGATCAGTATGTGGTTCTGCTCCGCAATACGGTGACGCAAATGGTCTATAAACACGCCATTTCAACCATCGTACCTGGGCGTGCCGTGAATTTTTCTGCGGCCGATTCCGAAGAAAGCCCCGTCAACTGAGTTCTCAAGACTCTTCTAGCCAGCCTGATCGGGTTAAATCCCGCAGCAGGCCGCTAGCCATACTCGTTGGTGTCGATTTGGGTTTGCCCAATTTCGACAACCAGCTTGAAGAGCTCGGCTTGCTGGCCCAGACAGCGGGCCTTGAGCCGATTGAACGCGTTACCTGCAAGCGAAGGGCGCCGGATGCCGCGCTGTTTATTGGCAGCGGTAAAGCTGATGAAATAAAGCTGCTGGCGCAGCAGCTTGGGGCGGACGAAATCCTTTTCGATCAGGCTATCAGCCCGGCACAGCAGCGCAACCTCGAGCGCCATTTCGAACTCCCCGTCAACGACAGAACCTTGCTGATTCTCGAGATTTTTGCGCAACGTGCGCAAAGCCACGAGGGCAAATTGCAGGTTGAACTGGCCCGCCTGCAATATGTGTCGACCCGCCTGGTCAGGCGATGGTCCCACCTGGAGCGTCAGACGGGTGGTGCCGGTGTGCGGGGTGGCCCTGGAGAAAAGCAGATCGAGCTAGACAAACGCATGATTGACGATGCCATCAAGCGCACCAAAGAGCGGCTTAACAAGGTTAAAAAGCAGCGGCAAACGCAAAGGCGGCAGCGCGAGCGGCGAAACTCGTTCACCATCTCCCTCGTCGGCTATACCAATGCGGGGAAGTCAACACTCTTCAATGCACTGGTCAAAGCCCGGGCCTACGCAGCCGATCAATTGTTTGCCACGTTAGATACGACCACACGGCGGCTCTATCTCGGCGACGCGCAGCGGCAGGTAGCGCTATCTGACACGGTAGGGTTTATCCGTGACCTGCCGCATGGCTTGGTGGATGCCTTTGCGGCAACCTTGCAGGAAGCAGCCGATGCCGATCTGCTATTGCATGTGGTCGATGGCGCCAACCCCAATCACCTTGAACAAATTGAACAGGTGCAGCGCGTTCTGGATGAAATAGGGGCTGCCGATGTGCCCCAGGTATTGGTATTCAACAAGCTCGATGCTCTTGAAAAATCCCGCTGGCCACTGCATTTGAGTGACATGTTTGAAATCAAAGATGCTTTTTCCGACTCAGTCAGGCGCGTTGAGCGGGTGTTTGTCAGCGCACAAACTTCTCACGGCCTGCCTGAATTGCGTCAGATCCTTTCCGCCCATGCGAGGGCCAAACCGAGCTAGCAGAGTTATTGGGGTCAGACGCCAATTTCGCTGCGGTGCATCGCACCGCACCCTGCGGGCGAGCCAAAGGCTCAGCGAATTTGGACTCTGACCCCAAAAACTCTGTAGATACCCCCCCGGCATCTGAGGTCGTTATCTGAACTGCTGCCGAAATTAGGCACAATGTCGAAATAATGAAAAAAGCGAGCTTGATCCCATGAATCTAAACCCTGCAATGCAAAGCCTCGTGACATTGCCCGGACGCTTAAAACAACGCGCTCTGGGCATGTTCAACCTGAACGATCCGAGCTGGGGCCGCGGCGACGATAAAACCCCGCCCAACGAGTCCAGACCGGAGGCTGGCCGCGATGACATGTCTCCTCCTGTCCGTCCGCCAGCACCGAACCGTCCACAGGGCCAGGGTTCCAACCAGGGGCCGCCCGATCTCGATGAGCTTTGGCGGGATTTCAACCGCAAGCTGGGCGGCTTGTTTGGCGGCAAGAACGCAGGAAACCGTGGCCGAACCGGGGGCAACGGTGGCGGCAATAACGGCGGTAACAACGGTGGTACGGGCGGTGGTTTTCAGCCAGACATGAAAAGTGCGGGCATAGGCGTTGGGCTGATTGCCGGTGTGGCCGTGCTGATCTGGCTGGGCACCGGCTTTTTCATCGTGCAGGAGGGCCAGCAGGCGGTCATTACCCAGTTCGGCAAATACAACTCGACCGTGGGGGCCGGTTTCAATTGGCGCCTGCCTTACCCGGTGCAGCGGCATGAAATGGTGGTGGTCACGCAAATCCGGTCTGTGGATGTTGGTAAAGACACCGTCATCAAGGCCACCGGCCTGCGCGATTCCGCCATGCTGACCGAAGATGAAAACATCGTCGAAATCAAGTTTGCCGTGCAATACCGCTTAAGCGATGCCCGTGCTTACCTGTTTGAAAGCAAAGACCCGGTCAACGCCGTCGTGCAGGCCGCTGAAACTGCGGTGCGCGAAGTGGTTGGCAAAATGAAAATGGATTCGGCCCTGGCCGAAGAGCGCGACCAGATTGCGCCACGCGTCCGCACCCTGATGCAAACTATTCTTGACCGTTACAAGGTCGGTATTGAAGTGGTCGGCATCAACCTGCAGCAAAGCGGTGTGCGACCGCCGGAGCAGATACAAGCCGCGTTTGATGACGTGCTCAAAGCCGGGCAAGAACGAGAGCGGGCCAAAAACGAAGCCGAGGCTTATGCCAATGATGTGATCCCCCGTTCGGTAGGCTCTGCTTCACGGTTGAAGGAAGAGGCTGATGCCTACAAGGCCCGCATCGTGGCGCAGGCCCAGGGTGACTCCCAGCGCTTTCGCTCGGTACTGGCCGAATATCAGAAGGCACCGCAAGTTACCCGTGACCGCATGTACATCGACACCATGCAGCAGGTTTACAGCAACGTGACCAAAGTCATGATTGAGTCGCGTCAGGGCTCCAACCTGTTGTACCTGCCACTCGACAAGATCATGCAGATGACCGGGCAGGGCACCAGCGCGGCATCAGTCGATGCGGCTGCAAGTTCCGTGATCCTGCCGCCGGCGGCGCAGACACCTGCCCCGACCACCGATTCCCGCACCCGTGATGCCGCGCGCACCCGTGACCGCGATGTCCGGTAAGCAGCCGATAAATACCTGCCAAGGAATATAAAAATGAACAGAGTTGGATTTATCGCGTCGTCGTTGCTGGTGGTTCTGGCCTTGCTCAGTTCCATGTTGTTTGTGGTTGACCAGCGCCAGTTTGGCGTTGTCTATGCCCTCGGGCAAATCAAGGATGTCATCACCGAACCTGGTTTGCACTTCAAGTTGCCGCCGCCGTTTCAAAACGTGTCGTATATCGACAAGCGCCTGCTGACCCTCGACAGCGTTGATGCAGAGCCGATGCTCACGGCTGAAAAGCAGCGTGTGGTGATCGACTGGTACGTGCGCTGGCGCGTCACCCAGCCTAGCGAATACATCCGTAACGTCGGGCTGGATGAAAAAGCCGGTGCCAACCAGCTCAGTCGCGTGGTGCGCAATGCCTTTCAGGAAGAAATCAACAAACGCACGGTAAAAGATTTGCTGTCATCCAAGCGTGAAGCGCTGATGGCCGATGTGAAGCGTGAGGTCCTGCAGGCGGTGCAGGGTGCCAAGCCCTGGGGCATTGATATTGTCGATGTGCGCATCACCCGCGTGGACTATGTAGAGGCGATCACTGATTCGGTCTACAAGCGCATGGTGGCCGAGCGTCAGCGTGTGGCCAATGAGCTGCGCTCCACGGGTGCGGCAGTCGGTGAAAAAATCCGCGCCGATGCCGACCGCCAGCGTGAGGTCACCATCGCCAACGCCTATCGTGATGCGCAAAAGGTCAAAGGCGAAGGCGATGCCGAAGCGGCCCGTACCTATGCCGAAGCATTTGGCAAAGACCCGCAGTTTGCCCACTTCTACCGCAGCCTGGATGCCTACAAAGCCAGCTTCAACAAAAAGAACGATGTGATGGTGATCGATCCGTCCTCGGACTTTTTCAAGGCCATGCGTGGCGCTGGTGCAGGCGCTGCGGCATCTGCGGGCAAGAAGCCTAAAGAGTAAAACTCTCTGGCGGTTCAAAAACAGCCGGCAAGCCCGGTAAAATCTCGGTTTTAACAGCTCGCCTTAATTACATGCCCGCTTGGTCGTCATCATGGCAATTGCCGGATCAAATTGCCGATGTCCTGCCCTCCGAGGCGCGTCACATTGAAGAGTTGCGCCGCCTGCTGTTAGATGCTGCCCGCAGCTACGGCTACGAGCTTGTCATGCCGCCGCTGCTTGAGCATCTTGAATCGCTGCTCACGGGTACTGGCGAGGCTCTTGATTTGCAAACCTTCAAGCTGGTGGATCAGCTTTCTGGTCGCACATTAGGCCTTCGCGCTGACACTACCCCCCAGGTTGCCCGCATTGATGCGCACCTGCTTAACCGTAATGGCGTGGCTCGCCTCTGCTATTGTGGGCCGGTGCTGCACACTAGAGCCGATCGCCCGCACGCCACGCGCGAGCCATTGCAGTTTGGTGCTGAAATCTACGGCCATGCAGGTCTTGAGGCCGATCTCGAAGCTCAGGTGCTGGCGCTCGAAGGCTTGAAAGCTGCTGGGGTGACAGCATTGGCCGTCGATATGGCCGATGTACGCATCGTCAATAGCCTGCTCGCCGGAGCCAGCATTCCTGCAAAAACCCTGGCCCTTATCCACGCTGCACTGGCCGCCAAAGATGCGAGCGAACTTGACAGTCTTAGCGCCAGCCTGAAAGCCGATATTTCCGCTGCGTCGCGTGCTGGCCTGAAGGCCTTGCTGCAACTTTATGGCGACGAAAAAGTCCTGCTTGAGGCAGCCAAAGCCCTCAAATCCCTGCCTGCTGCCATGAAAGCGCTGGACGACCTGAAATGGCTGGCCTCTCATGTGTCCCACGCAGGTGATGTCAAGGTCAGCTTTGACCTGGCTGATCTGCGCGGCTATGCCTACTACAGCGGTACCCGTTTTGCCATTTACGGGCAGGGCGCAGAGCTTGCACGCGGCGGGCGTTACGACGAAGTCGGGGCCGTGTTTGGCCGTAATCGCCCGGCAGTCGGTTTTAGCCTTGACTTGAAGGAGCTCGTTAGCGTGCTGCCGCCCCGGCCCCTGAAGGCTGCCGTACGCGCGCCGTGGGCCGAAGATGCAGACCTGCGTGCCGCCATTGCCGCATTGCGTGCTGGTGGCGAGATCGTGGCGTGTGTGTTGCCCGGCCATGAGCATGAAGTCAATGAATTCGACTGTGACCGCGAGCTGGCAAAAGTTGCCGGTCAGTGGGTTGTTCAACCTCTGGGGGTTTTTGGAAACCCTCCCGTTCTTCCCCGTATTTCCCTAAATCCCCTTGCGAGAATTGAAGATGCCAAATAAACCAGCCGCCACAGCGGGACGCAACGTCGTGGTCGTGGGTACCCAGTGGGGCGACGAAGGCAAGGGCAAGCTGGTTGACTGGCTCACCGAAAGCGCGCAGGGCGTGGTGCGCTTTCAGGGCGGCCACAATGCTGGCCACACGCTGGTCATCAATGGCGTTAAAACCGCTTTGCACCTGATCCCCAGCGGCATCATGCGGCCAGGGGTCAAGTGCTACATCGGCAACGGCGTGGTGTTGTCTCCAGCCAAGTTGTTTGAAGAAATTGCCGGACTGGAAAAAGTCGGTGTCGAAGTGCGTTCCCGCCTGCGCATCAGCGAGGCCTGCCCGCTGATACTGTCTTTTCACGTCGCGCTGGATGTAGCGCGCGAAGCGTTTCGCGAGAAGGGCGGCAGCGCCAAAATCGGTACCACGGGCCGTGGCATCGGTCCGGCTTATGAAGACAAAATCGCACGCCGAGCGCTGCGTGTGCAAGACCTGAAGCACCCCGAACGCTTTGCCACCAAGTTGCGCGAACTACTAGCCCTGCACAACTTTGTGCTGACGGGTTACCTCGGTGCCCCAGCGATTGACTTTGACGCGGTCTTCAACGAAGCCATGGTTCACGCCGAGCAGCTCTTACCCATGATGGCCGACGTGTCGCGCGAACTCAACGACGCGCATGTTGGCGGTGCCAACCTGCTGTTTGAAGGCGCACAGGGCACGCTGCTCGACGTTGACCACGGCACCTACCCCTATGTCACCTCCAGCAACTGCGTGGCGGGTAACGCCGCCGCCGGTGCAGGTGTTGGCCCCGGCATGTTGCACTACATCCTGGGCATCACCAAAGCCTATTGCACCCGCGTTGGTGGCGGCCCTTTCCCGACCGAGCTGGACTGGGAAACGCCGGGTACGCCCGGTTACCACATGAGCACCGTCGGTGCCGAGAAAGGAGTGACCACAGGGCGCAGCCGCCGCTGCGGCTGGTTTGACGCAGCACTGCTCAAGCGCTCGGCACAGGTCAACGGCCTCACCGGTTTGTGCATCACCAAGCTTGACGTGCTCGACGGTATTGACAAACTGCTGCTGTGTACCGGCTACGAGCTTGACGGCGAAATCACCGACATATTGCCGATGGGCGCCGACGACATCGAGCGTTGCAAGCCGATTTATGAAACGCTTGAGGGCTGGAGTGACAGCACCGTTGGCGTGACTGACTACGCCAAACTGCCCGTCAACGCGCGCCTGTATCTGCAACGCATCGAGCAGGTCACAGGTGTGCCGATTGCGCTAGTCTCGACCAGCCCCGACCGCGAACACACCATCGTGCTGCAGCACCCGTACCTCGCTAAATAATGGATGCCTCTATAAATTCATTTTTCGGGCGAATTGCGGCGTTGCGCGGAGGGTTTTTGGGGTCAGAGTCCAAATTCATCGTGCCCTTGGCACGCCCTTCGGGGGCGATGCTGTGCATCGTAATGAAATTGGCGTCTGACCCCAATAACCCTCCGCCGGGCGCCTTGCACTTCATCCCGACAACGCAGTTGCAGAGAAGACTAACTTGTACCCAAGTTACGTCGTAACTAAAATCTGAATTTCTAGAAGCATCCTAAATCACTTTTTTATCTTTTAAATGTGAAGTATGTTTACGGCCCAATAAAAACGGGCCTTACCAGCTACCAAATCAGGAGCAGTGAATATGTTGACAGAAGACGGCAAACATCTCTACGTCAGCTATGACGCGTACAACAGCCTGATTGAAAAGCTGGCCATCAAGATCCATCAGTCGGGCTGGCAGTTTGACATCATCCTGTGCCTGGCGCGCGGCGGTATGCGGCCCGGCGACATCCTGTCGCGCATCTTCAACAAGCCGCTGGCCATCATGTCCACCAGCTCGTACCGCGCAGACGCCGGCATGACACAGGGCAACCTCGACATCGCCCGCTTCATCACCACACCCAAGGGTGAAATCGCCGGCAAGGTGCTGCTGGTCGATGACCTCGCAGATACCGGCCACACCCTGAACTCAGTCATTCTTCAGCTACGCAACAACTACAAGCCCATCACCGAGCTGCGCAGCGCCGTGATCTGGACCAAAGGCGTATCGACGTTTCAACCCGACTATTCGGTCGAACTGCTGCCCACCAATCCATGGATACACCAGCCGTTTGAGGTCTATGACTCGCTATCGCCCGAGCAGCTCATGGCAAAGTGGAAGATTTGAAGTGCAGCCGGGGGTTGTAGCAGGCGTTCGTCAAATCAAATTCGTAAGTTAATTGGCGCAGATCAGCGGCTCAACATCACAGATGGTGGCATCTTGTTTTTTGATGTTGTAGTAGTCGCAGACCGTCTTAATACCCGAGCCACTTCTCTAGTTGATCTCTCCAAACAGCATTTCAAACTACTAAACCCCCACGTTTGACTGTGAACCTTTTTTGGTTCATAATTTCTATATGCTGCCTAAATTGAAAGCTTCCTTTTACGCGCAGCCTGGGTCGGAGCCTCCATCTCAACCGGTACGGGATTGGCTTTTACGTTTAACCAAAGCTGAGCGTATAGAAATCGGTGGAGATATTCAGGCGGTGCAGTTTGGCTGGCCATTAGGCTTGCCGTTGGTAAGGCATCTTCAAGGCGATCTATGGGAAGTTCGCACCAGTTTGAGCAACCGCATTGCGCGAGTGATTTTTGCAGTTGAGGGCAACACAATGTTTTTGTTGCATGGTTTTATCAAAACTACGCAGAAAACGCCACCTGCCGAATTGACGTTGGCAGACAAGCGCTGGAAGCAAATAAGGCCATGACACACCTCCGCCTGTAGGTTACAGGCCCTCTCCCGGAGGCTCCGGGGTTTCGATGGGGAATCGAAATGTCGACTCATAAAAGCAGTATCCGTTCAGAATTCGTAGGCCAAGATTTTGACGAATTTCTAGCACAAAACGGCATTGCCGCTGAGGTGGAAGCACGCGCCATTAAGAAGGTTGTCGTGGCTTTACTGGAAGGCGTTGGTATGACGCAGGTTGAGCTTGCTGAACGCCTGAAGACCAGCCGTACTCAGGTTCGGCGCTTGCTTGACCCTGAAAACACCTCCATCACACTGTCCACGCTCCAACGTGCTGCAGGTGTGGTTGGTCATCGCTTGGTCATTGGTTTTGAGCCTGTAAGCAAAGGAAAAATTTCCGTGCAACCAAGGCGCATAACAAAACCACGCATCGCGCACGCCTGAGGCAATTAAAGACTTCACCATACCCGCTAACATCCGTGGATGACCGATCAATCCACCAAGCTCATCCACCACCCCTACAAACCGCCAGCCGGTTTTGAATCGGTGCAGCCGGGTGTTTACCGCGCATCGACCATCGTCTTCCCCAGTGTTGCAGCTCTGCGCAACCGGGACTGGAAGCACAAGACCGGCTACACCTACGGTCTGCATGGCACGCCGACGACCTTCACGCTGGAAGCGCGCATCGCCACGCTAGAAGGCGGCAAGCATTGCACGCTGGTGCCCAGCGGGCTGGCGGCGGTGGTGCTGGTGGGTATGGCGCTGCTCAAGAGCGGCGATGAGGTCTTGATACCCGACAACGCTTACGGCCCGAACAAAGCGTTTGCGAAGGGCGAGCTGGCGGGTTGGGGTGTGACGTACCAGTTTTATGACCCCATGAATCCGGCGGACCTGGCCGCCAAGCTGGGGCCCAAAACGCGGCTGGTCTGGCTGGAAGCGCCCGGCTCGATCACGCTGGAATTTCCTGATTTGCCAGCGCTGGTCGGCGTAGTCAAAGGCTTTGTCGCACCGCACCCTAAAGGCATCGTCACTGCCATCGACAACACCTGGGGTGCGGGCATTGCCTTCAACGCCTTCAAGTTGGGGCTTGACATCTCGGCCCACGCACTCACCAAATACCCCAGCGGCGGCGCAGATGTGCTGATGGGCTCGGTCGTCACCAATGACGCAGCGCTGCACCACCTCATCAACATCTGCCACATGCGCGTCGGCTACGGCGTGGCGGGCAACGATGCAGCGCTGGTGCTGCGCGGGCTTAACTCGATGGCACTGCGCTATGCGGCCCAGGATGTGTCAACCCGGGCTCTAGCAACGTGGCTGCAAGGCCAGCCGCAGATAGCCGCCGTATTGCACCCAACGCTTGCCGGCTCGCCGGGCCATGAGGCCTTCAAGCGCGATTGCAGCGCGGCAGCGTGTTTGGTCAGCGTGGTGTTCAAGCCCGGCTACAGCCAGACGCAGGTGGATGGTTTTTGCGACAACTTAAAGCTCTTCAAACTAGGTTACAGCTGGGCTGGCCCCATGAGCTTGTGCGCCCCTTACGACATACCCGCCATCCGCAGCCAGCCCTGGCCGCACGAAGGCGGGCTGGTGCGCTTTTCGGTCGGTCTTGAAGCGCTGGCCGACTTGCAGGCCGACCTGGCGCAGGCACTTGCTGCGATGCATTACAGTTAGGGCAACATTCAAACGAAAGCAGCCTGTGGCAACTCCGAATTATGGTTACGAAAAGCGTCAAAAAGAGCTCGCAAAAAAGCGCAAAAAAGAAGACAAATTAAAGCGCAAGGCCGAGGGCAAACCTGACGAGCCGGATGAAGGCGAAGAAGGAGCAGGCGGCGAGCCCACAGAGGGCGAAGCGGGTACGTCACCGGTGGTTTGAGTTTTCTGGATGATTTTTCGCCTGTTTCTGAGCTTTTGATTTTCATGCCAAGTTTATCGAGCAGTGACCAGTATATGGAGCAGGTTTTGCTCAGTACATTACGTTAGGACCATAAAGGAGATCGCACGTGGAATTGCAAAAGCTCTTGACGCTAAGCCACGTAGCCATTTGGGTAGGTGCAATCTTTGCTGCAAGCGGAATCTTCGGCAAATACTATTTTGAAGAATTGCTTAAGACGGAGGCAAGCCAACGGGCCAAGGCAGAGGCACTGTATTTTCGCGAACTGCGTGCTTACTATGTACTCGTGCAGCCAAACACTTACCAACTTGCCGTCATCGCACGGATTCTAAACAAGGATGCTACTAGAGCACTTGTCGTCGAAGGCCTCGCGTACGAAGGAGGGTTTGAAATTGGTGGCGGGGATGCCTCCTTTACGATGAGAAATCTCAATTGGTATGAGGGCGGTGGCATCGTTCACGGGAAGTACTTCTTGGCACCAGGCGCTGAGACGTCGATAACGTTTCTTTTACCGAACACGGTTGAAATGAGGATTCAGGGCGGTACACCAGGGATTCGTTTTAAAGGTGAATGGCATTTCCTTGTGGAAGGTAATCGATTCGTCCTAAGGCCGGAAACTATCGTTATCGATGCGATCTTATCACCCGCACAATGGGAAGCATTGCAGGGGGGAACAGTCCGTCCATAAGCGCGAAGAGCTGTTTTCCAACTCTCGTATCCTACGGCGCACCGACCATCTCCCGCGCCAGTCCCTGCATCGCTTCCTCACTGTGCCCTGCAGGCCGTAAGGTCAGCGCCTCGCCGTACAAATCAAAATTGCGTTTCATCGACTGCATGTACACCGGGTCGTAGTGTTTGACCAGCAGCTCACGCACCACGCTGGCGACATCGCCGCTGCGTGATCTGGCCTGCCAATCGGCCACTACGTCTTTGCCACGCGCTTGCGTCAGCGCACCCAGCCGCTCGCAGAAAAACTCGATGTCCTGGACAAAAAAATCGTAGTCCTCCAGCAGCAGGGCCACACGATCATCTTCTGAAAGTTCGATTTGCAGGCAGGGGCTGCTGCGCATCGCGGTAATCAACCCTTCGGGAATGACGACGTTGCCGACTTTTTTGCTCTCGCTTTCAATGTAGACGGGCCGGGCGGGGTCAAACCCCTGCAAGGCGGCCCAGATCAGGCTGTCATAGGCTTTTTGCGTCGGCTGCGGCTTGCCCGGCATTACCCCCAGTACCGAGCTGCGATGGTTGGCCAGCGCCTCCAAGTCCAGCACCTGCGCAGCTTGCGCTTTCAAGGCCTGTAGCAGGCGCGTTTTGCCAGAGCCCGTGGTGCCGCAAATCACCCGGTAGCTGTACCTAGCAGCCAGTTGCGGAATATCCAGCACCAGCGCAGCCCTGAAAGCCTTGTAGCCGCCTTCAATCAGCGTGACCTTAAAACCGATCTGGTCAAGGATGAGCGCCAGCGAGCCGCTGCGTTTGCCACCGCGCCAGCAATAAACCAGTGGCTGCCACTCACGCGGTTTGCTGATGACGTCGCGCTGGATGTGCTCGGCAATGTTTTTGGCTACCAGCGCCGCGCCCAGCTTTTTTGCCTCGAAAGCGTTGATCTGCTTGTACTGGGTGCCGACGATTTGGCGTTCATCGTCATGCAGGCTGGGCCAGTTGATGGCACCCGGCAGGTGGTCTTCAGCGAACTCGCCTTCGCTGCGCGCGTCGATCACGTCAGAGAAGTTGCCCAGTGTGGTCAGTGCCTGCTCAGCAGAAATTCGCTCCAAACTCATGGGCACCTCATTTCAATAACTTCTTTAATTCAGGCCACACATTGGCCAGCATGATGGCTTGCGATGCCTCGTTGGGGTGAATCCGGTCGGCCTGAAAGTATTTGGTCGATTCATCGACATCGGCAATACCCTTGAGGAAAAACGGCACCAACGACACCTTCTCAGCCTTCGCCACCTTGGCAAACAGACCAGAGAAAGTTGCGCCATAAGCACCGCCGTAGTTGGGTGGTAGCTGCATACCGACGATGAGCACTGGCGGCACTCGCCGGTATGTTGACCGTGCCGCTGTTTGTGGTGCTGATTTTGGCGGTTGTTTATGCCCAGTTTTCAAGCTACCCGGCGGTGGCCGGTGCGCTGCGCGGCATGGCTGCGGTAGCGGCCGGGCTGATTGTGGGGACGGGTCTAAAACTGATGGCTTCGCTGCAGAAAAACGCCATCGGTTTGCCGCTTTGCACTGTGCTTGGCGTGCTGTGTTTTATAGCCATCGCGTTGCTACGCTGGCCGCTAATTTATGTGCTAGCAGGGCTTGGCGGCCTAGGCTGCGTGGCGGCTTACCGGGCACTAAAACCATTAAAGCCAGCGCTTGCAGTTATTGCAGAAAACCCCTCGAAATCTTCCGACCATGATTGAGCCGATCCAGATCATTTTCACGCTGCAAGACTGGCTTGCGCTGTTTTTTCACTACCTTTCTCTGTCGCTGCTATGCGTAGGCGGCGCCATGTCGGCAGCGCCCGAGATGCACCGCTTTTTGGTCGAGCAGCAGCACTGGCTGAATGACGCGCAGTTCAATGCATCGATTGCGATTGCGCAGGCAGGGCCCGGACCCAACGTGCTGTTCATCGCCCTGCTGGGCTGGAATGTCGGCCTGAATGCGGGCGGTATGCTGGCTGGTTGCGCAGGCATTGCCGTCACCATGCTGGGTATCCTGATCCCCAGCAGCACGTTGACCTATGCCACGGCCAAATGGAGCCACAAAAATCGTGAGTTGCGTGCGGTGCGGGCCTTCAAGCAGGGCATGGCACCTATCGTGGTTGCACTGCTGATCGCTACCGGCTGGATTCTTGTAACCGCCAATAGCAACGCAGGCCCCGGCAGCAGCAGCGTTCTGCAAAACTGGCCCGCATGGCTGCTGACGGTCATCAGTGTCGTCATCGTCTGGCGTACAAAACTTCACCTGCTGTGGCTGCTGGGAGCGGGTGCGCTGCTGGGTTGGTTTGGGTTTATTTAGAAGCCAAACTTAGGCATTTGGCTGACTACGTTGCCCACGCTGACGTAAGGCTTCGTACAGGCAAACGCCGCTGGCTACCGACACATTCAGGCTTTCAACAGCCCCATGCATGGGAATGCGCACCAGCTCGTCGCAGGTTTTGCGCGTGAGCTGGCGCATGCCCTCGCCTTCTGCACCCAGCACCAGCGCGACGGGGCCGGTCAGGTCAAGATCGTAAATGGTTTTTTCGGCATCCTCGCTGGTACCTATGCACCAGATGTTGCGCTCTTTCAGCTCGCCCAGCGTGCGCGCCAGATTGGTCACCATAAAGTAGGGCATGGTCTCGGCTGCGCCGCTGGCAACCTTGGCCACGGTGGCGTTGATGCCCGCTGCATGATCCTTGGGGGCAATGACCGCATGAGCGCCCGCACCATCAGCCACCCGCAGGCAGGCCCCGAGGTTGTGCGGGTCGGTCACACCGTCGAGCACCAGCAGCAGAGGCGCTTCGTCGCCAGTGGCTTCAAGCTGCTCCAGCAACGCGTCAAGCGAGGTGACCTGCAGGACGGCATCAACCCGGGCCACCACACCCTGGTGGCCGTGACTACCGCACATTTTGGCCAGCCGCAAG
Source organism: Polaromonas sp. (assembly GCA_038902915.1). Classification (GTDB taxonomy): domain Bacteria; phylum Pseudomonadota; class Gammaproteobacteria; order Burkholderiales; family Burkholderiaceae_C; genus Polaromonas. The sequence goes on along the minus strand of JBCKNC010000060.1, from coordinate 202 downwards.
CCGTCGGACTCCACCAGCTTGATACCTGCTTCACGCGCCCTGTCGGTGAACTGGCGCATACGCGCATCGCGGCGGGACACATCGAAAAACACTTCAAAAACAGATTTCGGAGCGGTTTTGATCCGCACACCGACGGCATGAAAGCCAAAAAGAACTTTTTTGGACGAGTTGGAGGTAGCCATGCCTTGATTATCTCAAAGGG